>NZ_JAHLEC010000035.1 GCF_018861705.1 Clostridium psychrophilum
TATCTAATATTATTATAATAATTTGTAAAGGTAAAATCTACCTTTTAATTTGTAAGACTAACTTCCACTGTTTTATGTATTGGGGTGGAATTTACTTTTGCAATTGAGGTGTTTTCAATATATCAGTTAAATTTTCATTATAATCATAAAACTATTAACAATATGTGATATAATTTTAAGCGAGTTTAAGAAAGAACATAAGTAATTCATATTTATAAAGGATTGTTTCTGTTGAAACATTAATAAAATTACACATATTCTAGTATTTACTAGCTTATCAAAATACTAGGTTATAATATAAAATATTATTAAAACAAATTTTAAAGGAGTATGATATGAAAAAAGTGTATAAGGATCCTAAAAAATTAGCAGCATGTTTAAGAGATATAGTAGATTTTTATTTAGATGACGTTATTACATATGATAAGCTAAAGGTAAGATTGACTATTTTAATTAATGCAAATGAAGATAGAATTTTTAAAGATGGTAATGTAACATCAAAATTATCTGCCTTATTAGGTGAAACAAGGGTTGCTGTTATCAATAAAGTATCATCAGAAGGATAGTATTATTTACATAGTTAGTAAAAATCATTAAATTTAAAATGGCATAAAAAACAAATCTTCTTATATGATTTTGAGCTATTTTAAATATTATAAAAAAACGTACACTTTAGTTGTTGTGTACGTTTTTTTATAATACATTATTTTACTAGCTCACAACTTTTCAAAATAATTTTCAGTAGATAGATTAATGATTTGCTTGTATATATCTTCTCAAAAATATATAATGTAATAAGGTAAAATTTGTTTAGTAATTAATGAATATTAAAACAAATGATAACCTTTAGCAAATGTTTCATATAATTAGTGAAATTTATGTAGGACTAGTTGATTCTAAAGAGGGTGTGAAGTTGATTGGTTTTAATCAGTTGTTTTAGCCCTAATATTTTAATCATTAGTCCTCATTGTTTTTTATCAAAAAAACTTTTTTAAAATACTGTTTGCAACTTTAAGAATAGGTGTATAAACAGTATTTCATGATTAGTTATTATTTTATATACTTAAATGCTTAATTCATTTTATTTGGATACTATAACAAGATAAACATATATTATAAGACGATAATTTTATTTTAGAGGAGAAATTTATGAACTTTGGAATAGCGAGTAATAAAAGGAATACATTAATTATTTTTCTTGCAACCACTTTAATTATGACGGGATTATTTTCTTTATTACCAAGCATACATGCCTTTGCTCAAACTAACAAGACTAAGGTAATCGTTCATTATGCTAGCAATTCAGCTGATAGCTTGAAATCAAATGTATGGTTATGGTCTGATAAGAAAGCTGGAAATAACTATGCCTTTACTAGAAAGGATGCATTTGGTAATGTTTGTGAACTTGAATTAGATGGTGGATCTAATAAAGTGGGATTTATAGTGCGTACAAGTGACGGTAAAAAAGTAGGGAGTGAAAAGAATAGATCTATTGAAAAGTTTAATAATGGTGTTGGAGAAGTATGGGTAATTGAAGGGGACTCTAAAGTATACGAATCTTTGGCTACAGCTTCTAGTGCTAAAAGCAAGTTAGGTAAATTTACAGTTGCAAAATTAGATGATCTTACTACTATAAATATAGAAACAAACTCATTAAATCCATTTATAGCAAAAGACTTAGAGAACATTGTAGTAAAAGAAGATGGAAAGGTCGTAAAAGTAAAAAATGTCACAAATAATGAAATTAATGATGGAACTACCCCTATTACAACGATAGTTCTTAGTAAAAATGTAGCTTTAAGTAAAAAAATCACTGTCTCAAATGAAGGTTTTGCTGAAAAACAAGTGACACTGGGAGATGTAATGAGCAGTGCTAGTTTTGATAAGAGCTATTATTATGATGGAAACGATCTAGGTAATACATATTCAAAAACTAAAACAAGCTTTAGGGTATGGGCACCAACTGCTAGCGAAGTAAAACTTGTAACCTATAAAAAATGGAATGATAAAAGTGGCATTGAATCTAATATGAAAAAAAGCGACAATGGAACATGGGCATTTGATTTAAAGGGAGATCAGAATGGCACATTTTATACATATAAAGTTAAGGTCTTGGGAGTTTGGAATGAAGCAGTAGATCCTTATGCTCGTTCTGTGGCTGCAAATGGAGACAGAGGTGCAGTAATTGACTTAGATAAAACTAACCCCAATAAATGGATTCCGAGTGATAAGCCTAAATTTGAAAATTTAAATGATGCTATTATATATGAACTTCATGTAAGAGATTTCTCTATAAACAAAAATAGTGGTATAAAAAACAAAGGAAAATTTTTAGCATTTACTGAAACAGGAACAAAGGCAATTGATGGAAAACCAACAGGCATCGATTATATCAAATCATTAGGTGTAACGCATGTGGATCTTATGCCAATATTTGATTTCGCTGGTGTGAACGAAACCTCAAATAAACCACAATTCGATTGGGGGTACGATTCTAAAAACTATAATTCTCCTGAGGGTAGTTATTCGACAAATCCGTATAACCCTATGACGAGAGTGAAAGAATTAAAACAAGCAATACAATCTTTTCATGATAATGGATTGAGGGTAATCATGGACGTAGCTTACAGTCGTATATATAGCAGTTATAAATCTAATTTCAACAAAATAGTACCTGGATATTATTTTTCCTCTAATAAAAATGGAGCCATCTCAAATAATTCTCAAGATACCATTGTTTCACAAAATTCAATGGCACGTAAATTTATTGTAGATTCTGTTGTGTATTGGGCAAAAGAATATAATATAGATGGCTTTAGATTTGATTCTATGGGCATGTTTGATGTGAATACTATGAATGATATAAAGAAAAAATTAAGTACTATAGATCCATCTATTCTCATTATAGGAGATGGATCAGATTATTCTACTACACTTTCAAATGACATAAAAGCAACAAAAATAAACGCAAGTAAAATGTCTGGAATAGCACAATTTAACAATATCATAAAAGATGCAATAAAAGGTAGCGTATTTGTTAACAAAGCGAAGGGATTTATTAGTGGAAAATCTAGTGAAGAAATAAATATAAAGAAAGGAATTGTTGGAGGAATAGATTATTCTAGTACTATAAAAACTTGGGGAAATGTAGAACCTGTACAATTTATTAATTATGTTGAAGCTCATAATGATTATACGTTGTGGGATAAACTAATTCTAACAAACCCAAATGATAATAGCAAAATAAAAATAAAGATGCATAAAATGGCTGATTCTATGATTCTTACTTCGCAAGGCATTCCATTCTTCCAATCGGGGCAAGAATTCTTAAGAACTAAATATGGGAATAATAATTCTGATAAGGCTAATGACAGTGTTAACAATATTGATTGGAAAAAGGAATCTCAAAATACAGAAACTGTTGATTATCTTAAAGGGTTAATCGAATTAAGAAAAACTCATCCTGCTTTTAGAATGACATCTGCAAATATGATTAAGAAAAACTTGAAATTTTTAGAAGTGCCTAAAAACGTGGTAGCTTATGAAATGAACTATAATGCAAATATGGATACGTGGGCACATATTGTAGTAGCTTTCAATGCAAATAGAGAAGATAAAACTATTAAGCTTTCAAAGAGAGGCACATGGAATGTTGTAGTAGACGGTCAAAAAGCAGGTGTTAAAACTATAAAACAATTTAGTGGAGGTTCTTTAGTAGTTCCTGCTCTGAGCACTATGGTAATATATTATCATGCAAACAACATATTTGTATCCTTAAATTTTTGGATTTATACCACATTAACATTAGGAGTGATTACATTTATAATATTGTTTATAAAATTTAGAAAGAAGGATTAATTTTATAAACTATTGTCTAAGGAGAAAATATAATTAAGGGGATGTTACTATGTTAAAAACAGCAATAATTCTAATATTATTTTTGATGATTATTGCTATTTTTATTGTATGTTGGCATTTTTCAAATATAATTATACATCCTAATGTTGTAAAATATAATTATACTTACAATTATGGAGTGGAAGCAGGGGAAATACAAATAGAAAAATTTAATTATTTGGAAAAACTAGAAGTATATATAAATTCTCAATATAATTATAAAATTCATGGCTTTTTTTTCCCTAATAATAATTCAAAGAAAGTTATAATCTTGTGTCATGGAATAACTTGGAGTTTATATGGTTCTGTTAAATATATGAACATGTTTTTAAAAAGAGATTTTGCTGTTTTTATTTATAATCATAGAAATCATGGACTAAGTGGTGGCATTGATACATCTTATGGTTATTACGAAAAATTTGATTTAAAAAAATGTACCGATTGGTTATTCAATAGATTAGGTCAAGATATAATAGTTGGTTTGCATGGTGAATCCATGGGTGCTGGAATAGCACTACAAAATATTGCTATGGACAATAGAATAAGATTTTGCATAGAGGATTGCGGTTATTGTGATGCACAAGATTTATTTCAGTATAGATTAGAAAAGGACTATAATTTTAAAAAGCTTCATTTATTAAGGTTAGCAGGCATAGTAATAAAAATAAGAGCTGGATGGGACTTTAAAGATGTTTCACCTATATCTACATTACCTCAAGTAAATATTCCAATATTGTTTATTCATGGCGCTAAAGATAACTATGTGCCTACTTTTATGTGCACGCAAATGTACGCAGTAACAAATGGTTACAAGGATATATATATTGCTGCCAATGCAGGTCATGCACAGTCATATTTGAAAAATAAAGACGAATATGACTTCCGAGTTGGTAACTTTTTAAAAAATATCCATATTATATGAATTGTAAAAGGAGATATTACATTGAATTATAAAAAATATATAAAAAACATTAAAATGATACCTGCTATTAACGGAAAGGTAGTGTTTTAATGTTTAATATACCACAAATTAAAGAAAATTATTTATATACAACTAACTATTCGAGTGATGAAGAAAGTCTATGTAAAATGGAAATAAAGTGTCTCTTTAATAAACCTCTTAATGAAAAACACTTGTTTTCCAATACTTATATTAACCCATCTAGAAGTCCTTTTATAAAAAAATGTATTTCCATAATGTATATTGGAGAAACACTCAAACAAGTTATTGATTTAATTAATAGGGACAAGCTAACTAGTATAAATTATAAAGTTATGTATATTGATGCAACTGGTGAAATTATAGGCTTTCATGAGAGACGTAAGATTGAATTCAAAGTAGGATTTTCTATACTTGGAGACTGTAAAATGAAAAACCCAGAAATCATTTTTGGCATAACAAAAGTACCAAATAAATGGATATTTGGTGAATGTGAAAGCAACAATTCTGATTGGTTATTACACAATAAGAAGCCTTTTTCTTATTCTAATGCATTAAAAGTTAATGTTTGCAGAGCCTTGGTCAATATAGCCGTAGGCAATGACTTGAATTGTAGTGTAGTCGATCCATGTTGTGGTATTGGAACTGTTCTCATTGAAGCAATTTCAATGAATATTAATATTAAAGGTTATGAGATAAACCCCTGCATAGGTGGAAATGCTAAAACAAACCTGAAATATTTTGGATATGATGATGTAATAACTATTGGAAACATGAATGATATTAATAATAAATTTAATGTAGCCATTGTTGATCTTCCTTATGGCATATTTACTCAAATTACACCAGGTGAACAATTAGCTATAATTAATAGTACTCGCAGAATAGCAGATAGAATGGTAATAATTACTTTCGATGATATGAAGGAACAAATTACTTCAGTTGGTTTTCATATAGATGATAGATGTACAGTGTCGAAAGGTACATTTAAGAGGCATATTTTCATATGTAGTTAAAAAGAAATATAATGACATAGGAAATGGTTCATAATTTTCTTTTCTATGTCAAATAAATTAAAGAAAGAGACAAAGTTTGATTTGGCTTTTTCTTTAATTTACAAAATAAAATATGTATATATGGTATAATTTAATCTCAAATAAAAAGCAAGAATATTTTTACAATAAGCTTTACTCTCTAAAAATGTAATTTTAATTGTAAATCATAGGTAAAAGATGAATAAATAATTTATTTGGTATAATAACGTGGATAGCACAGGCTATGAAAGGAAGAGTTTGATGTATATAGGTATTGATTTAGGAGGCACTAATATTGTAGCTGGTATTGTTGATGAGAATGGTAACATAATGTTCGAAAAATCATGCGAAACAAAACCGCACAGACAGCCTCAAGAAATAATTGATGACATGATAGTTTTAGTTCTAAATATTTTAAAAGAGGCTAATATACAATTAATCGATATAAAGGCAATAGGTATAGGAATCCCCGGCCTCGCTGATAAAAATGGCAATGTGAAATTTTGTGTAAATCTTGGTTGGAAAAATGTTTCTTTAAGAGAAATTCTAGAAACTAGACTTCATAAACCAATTTTTATAGATAATGATGCTACTGTAGCTGCACTTGCTGAATATGAAAGCGGTTCAATGAAAAATTGTAAATGTGGCATTGTGCTTACCTTAGGAACTGGCATTGGTGGAGGAATTATTTTGAATGGGGAAATATATAGTGGATTTAACGGACTAGGCGCTGAACTTGGACATACAGTAGTTGGCGAAAATTTTTATGATTGTAATTGTGGAAGAAATGGTTGCTTAGAGACGTTTGCTTCATCAACTGCAATTATAAAATACACTAAAAAATTAATTGTTGAAATGAATGAACCTACTATAATAATAGAAAAATCAGAAGGAAATATCAACAACATAAATGCAAAAATAATATTTGATTGTGCCAAGGAAGGCGATAAGATTGCGACTCTAGCAGTAAATAGATTAGTAAAATATTTAAGTATTGGTATACTTAACATAATTAATTTTATTGATCCAGAAATTATAGCATTAGGTGGCGGTGTTTCAGGGGCAGGACAATATCTTTTGGACATGATAAAAGATGAAGTAAGGTCGAATAAATATTATGATGATTCACCTATTAGCAGAATTGTTCTAGCAGAGCTAGGTAATAAAGCAGGTATTATTGGTGCGGCTATGGTCGCAAAACATGGTTATACAAAATAAATATACTTAACGCCACGTTTACTTGAACTTATAACATTTAAATATTCAATTACAAAAGTTAAATAAAATTACTAAGGAGTTGTAAATATGGAAATTCAAGATATAATGTCGGGAGATTTTTCTAAGTACCCTGAAGAAACACAGATTGTTATGAAAGAATATACTGAAAGGGTAAGAGAAAGTATAAAAAAGGAATTAATAAAAGATATATCAAATAAAATGCTTAAAGATATAGATAAAAGCAAAGATTATTTTATAAATGTTTTAACAGATATATTAGATAATGGGTATAAAGGTCTTAGTAAGTTGTCTACTCAAGCGCTTATAGATACATATTTAGAGAGAAAAAATGAGGAAGACTTTTTTCTCTTGTTAGAAAAACTAAATAAGGAAGTCTGATTTTTAAGTCTTTCCATTTTTAAAAGCATCATTATATTATTAATAATACAATCCATTTTTTATTAAATTTATAAAATATTTTTACTTAAAAAGACAATTATATTGTCTTTTTTTTATATTAGCATATTTAATTTTGAAACCAATACAAATTCCTTGGTTAATAGCTAATAGATATTTCTCCAATTAGTGTTGTGTCTTTGCTTTGATTCCAAGTAGCTTCAATTAAGAGATTTACCTTTAGCCCAGTTTTATAATCAAATGAAATTTCTTCATCTTGCAGCACTTGACTTTTTTTATATACGACTGCATTGTTTTTTGCTACATCTCTAACTACAATTTCCCATATGCCATCTTGTGGTTGAATAATTTTAGCTGTAATTATAAGAGTTGTCCAAAATGTGTTGTTTACACCCGTTTCATAAGAACCTTTTCCATTATAAATATTCATTTCAAAGTTTTGGTTAATAGTATTACTATTGTTAGTAGCAGCTATTTCACTGTATTCTGTACTTTCATATTTTTGATCATTTCTTAAACATTTCATTTATATGCTCCTTTATATTATTATCAGAAGTTCAATATTAAAAACAAATGCTAAAATTTCAAAAAATAAATTCATTATGTTTTAGTATACGCAATCAAATTAAATTTGTTATTATTAAACTAAATAAACTTCTACATAACTAGTGCATCATTAGCTTAATTCTCAGTGATGTTTTTTATATTGTTTAAATTTATTTTTTATAAAGAATTAAATCATAAAGAATGATATAATTGTATTTTGCATTATACAATTGAAATTTACGATTAAATCAAAAGAAGGTGGATGGAATTAGAGACAACAAATTTTTACCTATTAATAAGAAAGACATTTCAGATAGAGGTTGGACTGAATTAGATTTTATTATTGTTACAGGCGATGCTTATGTTGATCATCACAGTTTTGGAACTGCTATCATTTCTAGAGTTTTGGAAAGCGAAGGGTATAAAGTAGGGATAATAGCTCAGCCTAATTGGAAAGACATTGAAGACTTTAAAAAGCTAGGTAAACCAAGACTTGGATTCCTAGTTAATTCGGGAAATATGGACTCTATGGTAAATCATTATACTGTAAGTAAGAAGATAAGAGATAAAGATATGTATTCTCCAGGTGCAAAAATGGGATTAAGACCTGACAGAGCAACAATTGTTTATTGCAACCGAATAAGGGAAGCATATAAAAATGTTTCTATTATTATTGGAGGTATAGAAGCAAGTTTGCGCAGATTTGCACATTATGACTATTGGAGTGACAAGGTAAGAAAATCTATGTTAATTGATAGTGGAGCAGACTTATTAATATATGGTATGGGTGAAAAACAAGTGGTTAAAATTGCAAAACAGTTAAATGAAGGTGTCGAAATAAAATGCATTACCCAGGTACTCGGTACATGTTACGTTACAGAAAATATAGATAATATAGATAATTACATTGAGATAGATTCATATAAAGATGTTTGCAGGGATATGCATAAATATTCACATGCTTTTAAAATACAATACGATGAACAAGATCCTATTAGAGGTGCTGGAATTATTCAAAAGCACACAAACAAGTATCTTGTGCAAAACAAACCAGAAATGCCTCTCACCAGAGAGGAATTAGATAAGGTTTATAATCTGCCATATCAAAAGAATTATCATCCTAGTTATGAAGCATTAGGTGGTGTTCCTGCTATAGAAGAAGTTCAATTTAGTTTGGTAAGCTCAAGAGGTTGTTTTGGAAGTTGTGCTTTCTGTGCTATAACTTTCCATCAAGGTAGAATAGTTCAAAGCCGAAGTGAAGATTCAATTATACAAGAAGCAATTGAGATTACAAAATTAAAAGATTTCAAAGGATACATCCATGATGTAGGCGGTCCAACTGCTAACTTTAGAAATCCAGCATGTGCAAAACAATTGAAGGTAGGTACTTGTAAGGATAGGCAATGTTTACATCCTAGTCCATGCAAAAATTTAGATGTCGACCACATGGAATATTTAAAACTGCTTAGGAAATTAAGAGAGTTACCGAATGTAAAAAAGGTTTTTGTGCGTTCAGGACTACGGTATGATTATATTATGGCAGATAAAGATGAAACTTTTCTAAATGAACTCATCAAACATCATGTCAGTGGTCAGTTAAAAGTGGCACCAGAACATATTTCACATAATGTTTTAAAATATATGGGTAAGCCAGCAGGTAAAACTTATGATAAATTTTTAGAAAAATTCTATAAAGCCACGCAAAAAATACAAAAAAAACAATACGTTATTCCTTATTTTATGTCTAGTCACCCAGGTAGCACACTAGTTTCAGCAATTGAACTAGCTGAATACCTTAGAGATATTAACTATCAACCTGAACAGGTTCAAGACTTTTATCCAACACCTGGGACACTTGCAACAACTATGTTTTATACAGGTATTGATCCAGTTACACTTGACAAAGTTCATATACCTAAAACTAAAAATGAAAAAGCTATGCAGAGGGCACTTCTTCAATATAAAGATCCAATGAAATTCGATTTGGTATTTTCTGCACTTACAGAAGCTAACAGGAAGGACCTTATTGGCTATGGTCCTAAATGTTTAATAAAACCAAGGGGGAAAAAGAATAAAGAACTCCTTAATAACAATATTGGAAAATTAAAAGTAACCAAAGGAAAAAATAAAGGCAATATCAAAAAAAAATTAAAAAACAAAAAAAGACAATAGTTTTTTATGTAAAAGCACCTACATTTAAAAATGGATGTAGGTGCTTTTACATATCTACTTTATCTACTTTAACTATTTTAACTATACTTTCTTCTTCTACTAATTCACTTTTACTAAAACCTTTTTTAAAATATCTAATTTGCTTATATTTAATGTTGTTCATTACAAAATCTAGAACATCAATTCTATCGCCTTTGTAGATAAATGGTACTTTATTACCTTTTAAATATATATGTACTTCCATAAATTAAGTTACTAGTTGCCAATACAACTGCTCCTTTCTTATCTTTATTAATATGTTATATTATAATACCTGTATTCAACTTTATCAAGTTATAAACATTAAGATATTAATAATAGTTAACCAATTAGTTAATAATGAATATAATATATTAATAAAACTAACAATTTAATTGTTTTCCAATTTATAACCGGATATATATTTTTTTAAAAGGGGATAGTACAATGATTTGTAAAGAGTATTTGCTGGATACTAATATAGTTATAAAAATTTGGAACAAATATCCTACCTTGCTAGATACTATTGAAAATATAAAATACATTGATTTTAAAATCTCTGAAGATATAGCTGGGGAGTTATCGGTAAAAGAATATGCAAAATTTAATGAGGATTTTGTACTTTCTAATAAATTTTTAAAATTGTTAGGACATATTATTACCAATAACGGGTACGATTTTACTAAAGATTGTACACCTGGTGATATGGTTAAATATGAACAGAACAAAAATATATATTTGATTAATGGAGATAAAATTTCTATAAATGATTATAGTCTTATCGATATTTGCAAAACTAACACAAATTATACCCTTGTAAGTGATGATAAAAAACTAATTAAAAATGCAAAAATAATATTAACATCTTCTAGGACATTAAATTTTGATGAATTTTTATATGAGTTAAACGAAATGAATGTTTTATAACAATAAAAATATAAGAGGCAATTTTTATTTTAAATCACAACCTCTTATATTTTTCTGAATTCTATTTATAACTATATTTTTTGATGTTAAATAAGTATTAGTACTACACTAATACTTATTTAATATTTTTTTCTAAATATTGTTTAAATCTAAAATTCCATAGTTCAAAAGTTTTAGGACGTTCTTCGCAAACTACTTTTAAAAATTGATTTATTACGCCTAAATTGTTTAGACCTTTCATTAAATGCCTAGGGTAACTTACATTTTTGGAGTAATTATTCTTAGGGTCAATCACACTAATTGAAAAATCTTCTGTCAAATATAAATCTTTACACCTAATGTCTAATCTATTAAATTTAAGCCTCTTAAATTCTTCAATTAACTTAATTATGTTGAGTGATATAACTTTATTTATTCCATGTTTTTTAATATATTTATCTAAACGTTGTCCACTTGCAAAATCTCTTACAATATAGTATGCTCCATGTTCATATACTTTAGGAAAGTATTTGCTTTTTCTAGTCTTAATTAAAATATTATATTCACCTTCACAAACTTTCTTACTTTTAAAAATCTTAATTACTCTATTATTGGGGAGCGAATAAACTATTCCATTATGTCCAGCCCCTAAAAACTGTGATGTTTTAAGCATTTTTTCAACTTTACTGTTTAATTGAATATAAAAATTTTTGTCTTCATTCATATTATCATCTTCTTTTTAAGAAATATTACTATATTATATGTTTAAACCTCATAATTATTTCCTATAAATTTAAAAATAGTATATAAAGGGATTAATATATACTATCAATATAATTGCTACTTGATTTAATTAATCAATCATTTATATACGCTAGTATTGCTTAATCTTATATTTAATAATATAATGATAAGACATATATATACAATTACATATAATTACTGAATTATACAAATTAAATAGCTCTAATAAGAAAGGTCATTTTTTAGAGAAGTTTACATATTATAAATAAGTAGCGTTTGTTCCAAGAGAGAAAAAAACTTAAGTGGAAGAAAAACTAGCTTCTTATGTTTTTATAACTAAACCACTAGAGTCGATTTTTAAGGAGAGAGATTAAATAATGGTAAATGAATTAGATAACCCAGAACTCATATACAATGGTGATGATTTAGGTGCAGTTTATACGACGCTTTATACAACATTTAAAGTTTGGGCCCCTAAAGTTGAAAAAATTACATTAGTTATATATGAAAATCCGTATGATGATTTAGGACAAAAACACGAAATGTCTAAAGATTTAAAAGGTATTTGGAAAATTAAACTCTATGGTAATTATAAAAACAAATATTATAATTATTTAGTGTTGGATAAAGGAAACCAAAGGGAAACACCAGATATTTATACTAAGGGTGCGAGTGCTAATGGTAAAAAAGGAATGATTGTTGATTTTGATTCTATAAATCCTGTTAACTGGGAAAATCACAATAGACCTATACCCATTAATCGTACTGAGGTAGTAATATATGAAATTCATGTTAGAGATTTTTCAGCATCAGAAGATTCAGGGATTAAAAATAAAGGCAAGTATTTAGGTTTTACTGAAAAAGGAACAAAAACTGCTGAAGGTATCCTTACTGGATTAGATTACCTAAAAGAGTTAGGTATAACTCATGTTCACTTATTGCCTGTATTTGACTTTGCAAGTGTTGATGAAACTGTGGGTGGATACAATTGGGGATATGATCCTTATCTATATAATGTACCCGAGGGTTCTTATGCTACTGATTCACAAGACGGTACTGTTAGAATTCACGAGTTAAAAACTCTAATCCAAACATTGCATGAAAACGGCCTAAATGTAATTATGGATGTTGTTTATAACCACACAATTACAACAGTTAACTCGCCAATGAACATTTTGGCACCAGAATATTATTATAGAACAGATGATAATAATAACTATACAAATGGATCAGGTTGCGGAAATGAAACTGCATCAGAGAAACCAATGATGCGAAAATTTATGGTTGACAGTATAAAATTTTGGACAAAAGAATATAAGATAGATGGATTTAGGTTTGATTTAATGGCACTTCATGATGTTGATACAATGAAAGAATTAACATTACAAGCGAAAATCATTAATCCAAACATTATTATATACGGTGAACCTTGGACAGGAGGATCATCATCATTATCACCTTCTTTACAATTTTTAAAAGGTCGTCAAAGAGGGATGCAGATATCTCTCTTTAATGATGGTTTAAGAAACGCGATAAAAGGTGATAATGACGGCACTGGTCTAGGATTTGTAAATGGTGGAGCAGGACTTGAACTAGAAATAAAAAAAGGGATTGTTGGTAGCATTAATTTTAACAATGAAATATGTAATTTTACACAAAATCCAGGTGAAGCAATAAATTATGTAAGCTCTCATGATAATTTATGCTTGTATGATAAATTTGAAAAAAGCAATCCTTACAATACTCCTTTAGAAAGGGAAAAAATGAATAGACTAGCTTTATCTATAGTTCTAACCTGTCAAGGAATGCCTTTTATTCAAGGTGGAACAGAAATACTACGTACCAAACAAGGAATCCATAACAGCTATAATGCTGGTGATACAGTGAATGAAATATGTTGGAGTAGAAAATCTGAGTTTAAAGAAACTTATGAATATATAAAGGGACTAATAGCTTTAAGAAAAAGTCAAAAGGTTATGACCTTAGATGATGCAACCGAAGTTAGAGAAGCACTTGTATTTCTTGATACGCCTTGTAATTGCGTTGCATATGAATTAACTTCTACATTTGCTGAAGATTACAGTAAAATACTCATAGTTCATAATTCAAATAAAGATGGAATAAAATTAACTTTGCCAGACGATAACGAATGGTATATTTTAGCAAATGAATATGAGGTTAATAAATTAGGTGTAACTAAAGGCACTAAAACTTGTATTAATGATGTGATAATCCCATATCTATCTACTTATATACTATGTCAACAATAAATGCTGAGGATACCTATCGTCATCTTATTTGCAACCATATAATATTTATAATTTAAACAGTTATATCTAAATTTAGAAGAGATAATACTATTGTTCTTATAATAAAATTTATTTTCACAATATACAAAACACCTATATCATTAATGATGTAGGTGTTTTGTATATTGTTTTAAGTCATATTGATAATCATTTATAACTTTTATTTAAACTAGAACATTACTCAATCACAATATAAGCTATTGACTTTTTATTAAACAAGTATTTTTTACCCATGTTTATAATTTCATGAGGCCTAGAGTTCTCAAAATTATAAAACCAACTTTTAAATAAATCACATTCAGATTGCTTTAATTCAAGTAGTAGTGTTTCGCCACCAATAAAAGAAACCGTTAACATCACAAACACTCCTTTACAATTTCATATTCTGTCTCTATATATATTCTCTATAAAAATGAAATATCCTCTATTGTTACAGTTTTTATTTATGGTTAAATATTTAACACAATCATTCATAAAAAAAAGAAACCTATACTAGAACACCATTAGTGATAGATTTGCTTTCTTGTTGTTAGTCTAAACATTCTAGACATTCATTTATTACATCTTCTGTAATTTCAAATACTTCATCTTTTCTCATTTAAACACCTCCTTGCTAATTTAAGGGTGCACAAATCAAATATCATTTGTTTAGCTCCTTTGAATTAGTCTAAAAATATGCTATAACAAATTAGGGTATGTTATAGGCGTTATCAGTACGTTATTCAACAAAATTCTAATAGGGATTCATTAAGAAATTTCAGATTGAAAAGGGTAAGAATTTAAGAATTGGCTTTTAAAATCCATGTCTTCTCTTTTGTTTAAGTGTTTTAATGATCCAATTTTTCGATGTATTGGCAATCAATTTATAACTTTATAAACATTTTATCTTTACTAGGTAACTTTCTTAGTATATATCATTTTATATTAAATTGCAAGTAAAATTCAAATTAAACAATAAAAAATTCAACATACCATTAATTTATACTACATAATAGGTAATTGAATTTTTTATTAAACATATAAATCTTTACTTTGATATTATAGCTTGAACTCTACCTACTTGACCATCTTCAAGCATTACTTTTATACCTCTTGGATGTATTGCTGAGTTGGTTAGTAACCTTTTTACTACCCCTCTAGTAAGTTTAGTTGTTCTTTGATCTTTTTTTAGCACAACATCTACAGTAATACCTATAGGTATATTACTTCTTACTTGACCTCGCTTATCATTTTGTGTGTTCATATATGTATTATCTCCTTCAATAAACTTACTTTAAATTTATTTTTAATATTAAATAAAAATTTTATATACATAAGCTCTATATAAACAATACTCTAATTACTGATGCATTGTCAAAATATATTTAAATTCATTAATTTGTCTGATATTCAATCGTCATATCCAAGCATACGCATAAAATGCAGTTGTTTGGAAAACAATATTGTAGAAAATACTTATTTATAAAGGAGAAATTAGATGCTGGAATCATTATCTTTTATACCTACTAATCTTTTAAATCCAATTATATCATCTACTTCTATAATAATTGGTGCTATTTTAGGCGGCATTTTTAGCTGGTTTATAAATAAAAATTCGACTAGTAAAGCAATTGAGACGCAAAGTAAAATTGAAAAATCAAATAGAGAATATCAGGAACTTACTAAAGCTTTGAGGCTTAGCGAGTACGCGACTATAATTCGATTAGATATATGCACCACGTTATTTCAAAGTCTTAGAATGGTAAAAAAATTTAATGATAAAAATAACATAGGCATATATCCTATACCTATGAACTCTAATTACGCTGAGGCTATTGTAGCATTATCAAAAATATTTAGTTTAAAGGAAATGAGTTATATTTATCAATTATACGGTATAATAGAAAAATTAAACAATGATACTAAAGGGTACCATTATGATGAGAAACATTATAACTTAATAAAAGAAGATTATGAAATGTTTGTTAAAAAACTTTATGGCAGTAATTATTTAAAAGCATTGGATTTTGATATTGAAACAGTAACTTACGAGGATTTATATAATAATGAAATAATAAAACTCGGATACAAAGATGTACTAATTAAATTGGACAAAGTTACTTTTTAATATCTTATTTATAAAATTGCAAAAAATATATTGATCATGAATTCATTTTAATAAAAAAGTGTTATTATGTTGAATTTATATACAAATTAAGATAAACTAATTAGTAGATAAAACAACAAGTTGAGTATGAGTGTAGAAATAAATAATTTAATATAAATTCCATGCTATTAACATTCTTAATTCGCTGTAGAAGGAGGAGAATTTTATGTCAAGCAATAATATTGAAATGATGAAAAAAATTATTGAAGAAAAGAAAAAGAAAAGTTCTGAGCAAAGTGGACTTTCAAGACCTACAAAGGTAATTGGGAAAAAAAGCAAGGCAGCAAGAAGTACTAAAAAATCTGGTGGTGTATTTGACAAATAAAATAATCGATTCTTTATTACATAGTACATATATAATTAAAAATATTTATTAATAGTTTTTAAAATGAGTTCCTAAAATAAGGGCTCATTTTTTTATTGTTTTATGTTTATTATAGAAATAATAAATTATAAATAACAAGTTTTAAAAATAACACCTTATTAAGCATATTATCATGAATATAAAAATAATTATAATATATGAAGTATACTACTTTGTATATTAAATAGGAGGATTTTATGATATATCTTGATAATGCTGCGACCAGTTTTCCAAAACCACCTAAAGTTTACTCTGAAGTATTAAGATGCATGGAAAATTATGCTGCTAATCCCGGGAGAAGTTCTCATGATATGGCAATTGAGGCTTCATCCAAAATTATGGATACAAGACAAGAACTAAGTGAATTTTTTAATATTCCTGATTTATTAAACATTGTATTTACATGTAATGCCACTCAATCCCTTAACATAGGTATAAAAGGAATATTAAAACCAGGGGATCATGTTATTAGCACAGTAATTGAGCATAACTCAGTTCTAAGACCATTAAATTATCTAAGCAAAAAAGGAATAACGTTCACTCTTCTTGGTGTAGATAAAAATGGATACTTAAATATTAATAACTTAAAAAAAGAGATACGTGGAAATACTAAAGCTATAATAATAAACCATACATCTAATGTGTTAGGAACAATTCAAGATATAAGATTAATTGGGCAAATTGCAAAAGACTCAGGAATTGTCTTTATGGTTGATGCATCTCAAAGTGCAGGAGTAATATCAATAGATGTAGAGAGAGACAATATTGACTTATTAGCATTTCCAGGTCATAAAGGATTATATGGTCCTCAAGGAACAGGAGGCTTATATATAAGGGAAGGTGTTGAACTTGATTCATTTATTCAGGGTGGAACTGGTAGTGAATCTTTTTCCATGAATCAGCCTGATTTTTTACCTGATAGATTCGAAAGTGGAACACTAAATACACCAGGAATAGCAGGATTGTATGAAGGTATAAGATTTATCAGAAAAGTAGGAATAGAGAATATAAGAAAACATGAGATTATGTTAGTAGAATATTTAGTAGAAGAGTTAAGTAAATTATCTTATATTAATATTTATGGGGGATGCGATTATAAAAACAGAGGAGCAGTAGTTTCTTTAAATATAGACAATGTAGATGTGTCAGAAGTAGGGGAGCTCCTAAACAAACATAAGATAGCAGTAAGAACAGGATTTCATTGTGCACCATTAATACACAATATAATTGGTACAAGTAAAAGAGGCACAGTTAGAATAAGTCCAGGGTATTTTAATAATTTAGAAGATATAGAAGAACTAATAAAAGCTTTAATATATATACATGAAAAAAGGCCCTTTTTATAGGGCCTTTACTTGTATATTGTAGTAGCTGTTATTAAAAGTTGGTATTGTCTACTACTAAAGCTGAAAATGTTGGATTGTTAAATAACAAGGTTGTAGTAGGATTAAGAGGGGCAGCAACTGCAGCTGTTGTCGTAGAAGTAATTGCTGCTACATAATAAGAACAACAATCATTGTCACAGTCACAATCTTTATCACAACTGCAATCACAAACTATAAAACTTATTATATCAGTTAATGCGCTACCTATAGGATATGCCCATGGGTTTCCAATTGCTTCTGGAATAGTTTCACCTTTACAAAGTTTAAATAATTGGAAACTAAGTGCTACAGCTGCGCCACCGTTTGCAATTGTAGAAACTAAGTTTGTAGAAAATTCAAACTTAATGCATGGATCATGAAAACGCTCTGTGTTTAAAGTAACTTTAGCAAGTTGAGTAGTCACTGCAGCAACAGCAGGAGTAGCCCCTGCAACTATTACTGTAACTGGATTTGAAGCCTTACATTTCAATAAAACTTTAGCTACTTCTTCTTTTTTCCTTTTACAGCCACATTCTTTTTCTTCTTCATAATGACCTTTTGAATTTGAATTCATATATTTATTCCTCCTTAAATTTAAAAACATAATATTTAGTAAAAGAATTCTAAATGTACTGTTGACATAAGGCGGATATATTAGAACTCTTATACTATAATGTATGAGTTAGACATATAAATGTTCTACTTTTTCTATTTTTTTTTATTCATCATCTTCACATTCGTCATCAAATAGTGGTTTTAGTTTTTGATCTGGGAAGAATTTTGGAACTGGTTCCCGATCAAATCTGCAACAAGCATCTTCTTCAATATCTTCTTCACATTCACATGGAACTGGGCAATAACCATATGCAGGAATTAATAATTGAACTAATAATTCACATTTTACAATAAGATGGAATCCTAAGGTTATATCTAAAACACTTTCATCATCATTATTCTTACATATATTTCCATCTAAGCATTCTGCTACCAATTCAAGTTTTATAATTTCTGAATCAAAATCACTCGATTTTCCAGTTGACACAGAGGTTGTAGAAATTTGTGCTATTGAATCTGGGCAATATAATTTTGATATAACTTCTGTACGATTAATTTCATAAAATTCACATCTTGTCTCTCCATTACAATCTATATAATCTGCATAAAATGAAATTATAAAGCATACTATTATTTTTTTGTAACTAGGATTTTTCTTTAGTGGAAATTTTTCTACAGAGATGAGTTTTAATTTAAAATTCCTGCAGCATGTAAATATTTTTGGATCATCAAGTGGATCGCTTCTTAATTCTTCATCTGTATCAATTGTATCTTTACCACACCCATAAACTAAGCATCTTTTAATTAAACACTGATCAAAAACTTTTGGGATTTCGACGCAAACAAGTTCTGCTGGATCAGGAAGGTGCCCTTGTTTGTTAACAACACCAGGTCTTGCAATAAAATCATTGTGAGTAATAGACATAAATTATCCTCCTTTTATGTTAAGTGATACACTTCAAATTCGTGTTCTCTGTTTTATAATATGCCTTTGCCTAAAAGTTGTGATTATTATTTATATAAATTTGTATAAATATTTTTAAGCGTTAATTTAAAAATTTTTAACAGTGTATCGTCCTAGTGTTTTAAATTTATGCCTTTGCATTAAATGATCATTTTTGATGCTTCAATATCAATGATTTAAAAAGAAAATTATATTCATATAAATAAGTCTTATTTCTTCTTTTTAGTTAGACACATGATCATCTCTTATGTATCAAGGCTACTTTTTTTGAAATGGCGTTAAAAAAAGGCCCTTTTTACAGAGTCTTTTTATCTATTGGAGTCTTTGTATCAGTAATAGAAATTATTATTACTATAACTGAAAACATTATATTGTTAACAAAGGTGTTATAGTTGTTATAATATAAGGGACATTTGCAACTACAGAATAATCTTTTATAAGACCACTTTGATAAGTAGGGCATATTAGAATTCTTATGCTACTATTTAATAGTTAACTCTATAAATATGCTAGTTATTTATTATTTTTGCAAAAGCAACCTACTCGTTATCTTCACATTCATCCTCAAACAAAGGTTTAAGTTTTTGATCAGGGAAGAATTTAGGAACTGGGTCCCTAGAAAATTTATCACAAGGATCTTCCTCCGTATCCTCTTCACATTCACTTGGAACTGGACAATAACCAAATGTAGGGATTAATAATTGAACAACTAGTTCGCATTTTACAATAAGATGCAATCCTAAAGTTATATCTAAAAAACTTTCATCACAATCATTTTTATAAAAAAAACCGTTTAGACATTCTGCCACTAACTCAAGTTTTATAATTCCAGAATCGATATCCTTTGATTCACCTGATCCAATGCTAGTAGATATTTGTGCAATTGAATCTGGACAATATAGTTTCCATATAATTTCTGTACGATTAATTTCATAAAATTCACATTTTGTCTCTCCATTGCAATCTATATAATCAGCATAAAATGAAATTTTAAAGCAAACTATTACCTTCTTATAACTAGGACATTTCTTTAATGGAATTTTCTCTACTGATATAAGCTTTAATTGAAAATCTCTACATCCTGAAAATATTCTTGGATCGTTAAGCGCGTCACTTCTTAATTCATAATCTGTATCTAAAGTATCTGGTCCACAAGCATAAACTAAGCATCTTTTAATTAAACACTGGTCAAAAACCTTTGGTAGTTCAACGCAAACTAGTTCAGATGGATCAGGAAGGTATCCTTGTTTGTTAACAATACCAGGTCTTGCAATAAACTCATCACGAGTAATAGACATTATTATCCTCCTTATATCTCAATCAATAAACTTCTAATGATATATTTTCAATGCTTTATGCAGGTAATTATTAGTTGTGATTGAAGAACTTGTTTAATATAATTAATAGTTTCTAAGTGCTAATTTGAATTTACCTAATACTATATTATGCACGTAATTTATATATGTTTCTAATATCTGCTATTCGGTTATATATTACTTTGCAATAAAATATAATTTCTATAAGGAGATGATTAATATGAGAATATGTAGTCCAGCTTTATTTTATGATGTTGAAGATCATATATGGAAGTTTTATGTAAATGAAGATAAGGATTTAATGTACAGTATAATGTATGGTGAAGATAAATGGACTAAAGAAAATAAAATTGACAATGAAGTCTTAGATTTTGCAATTAACTTAGATGTTAATAACAGAATTGGCATTATATATAGTGTTAAATCAGGCAAGCTTAAGTATTGTGTTTGGGAAGATAACAAATGTTTTGGAAAAACTATTTATAAATCTGAAAACGAAGGGTATGAGATGACTGAATTAAAAGTTATTACAATTGACAAACTAATGCATATATTTTTCATTGTTGTGAATAGTGCAAATAAAATTCAATGTTCTTTAAACCATTTATGCTTAAATAAGGAAGATAATGTATTTAATATAATAGATACTATCCCATTTTCTGAAAATACATTTTGTCATTATCAAGTGCAAAACATAGAAAATGGTAATTTATCGTTAATATTTATTAAATCTGAAAAAAACGAAGTAGTATTAAATTTCACTGAATACAAAAACAATATGTGGAGCATTTCTAAAAGATTATATGGTATTGTAGGTGAAAATGTTAATTTTTGCACATTATTACAATTAGATAAAATAAATATTATGAATTTATCTAAAGAAGGTTCTTTGAATTTTATAGAACATGTAGTAATTGAGGCTGATGGGGAAATGAAAAATTATAAAATTCGCGAAACTTTCCAAAATCCATCTAACTTTTCACTAATAGAGATTAATGGAGTGCTTTGGGCAACGTGGTCTGAAGGTGAAAATATTTTTGCATCTTCATATAAACAAAAATGGAATGATCCCATTAAAAGTTATTCTAAATTAAAGAATAAAATTTCAATTTATAAATACTTATCTTTAAGTGATAAGAATAAAAATATAAAGTGTAAATATATACTAGGAACTAATCCTCCTGAAATGAATTTGCTTTTACCTAATGACAAAAATGATAACTATACAGATTCCTCTAGAGAAACTAAAGAAGTAGGAACAAAAACTGAATTAGATTACGATGTTGAAAAAGACAAAATATATATGAAACAAGAGCTTTTGTTCTTACAAAACAGCAACAGAGACTTAGAAAAAAAGCTTATAGATTTACAAATGAAATTACAACAAAAAACAAGAATTCTTGAAGAAACAGAGGACACTTTTGCCAAGCTTACAAATACAAGAAAAAATGCTGAGGAGAAGTTAAAGATAATATCCCAAATACAACAAAATTCCATGAAAAAGATGAAATCACTGGAAGCTGATAAAATGTCTAAGGATGCGGTAATAAACGAATTGACCAATAAAACTCAACAACTTAATAGTAAATACGAAAAATTAAGTGAACAAAAAACATTCAAAGATAATATCGTAACTGAGCTTAAAAACAAATTGCAACAACTAGCTAGTGAAAATGAAGGGGTAATAAAAGAATTTAACAATAAAACACAACAACTTCATAGTGAATACGAAAAATTAAATGAGCAGAAAGCATTTAAAGATAATGTCGTAACTGAACTTAAAAATAAATTACAACAACTAGCTAGTGAAAAGGAGGGATTATGGGAAGATTTAAAATACGAAAAGAACATAGGGATTGTAGACAGAATTTTAAAAAAAAGAATTGAAAGATAAGTATCACATTAACAGAATGTCTTCATATCATGAAATAGTCCATTTATGGATTATATATATAGTTTATAACTTGATTAGCCGTAAGGGAGATGTTCAAAGCTATGAACGTAGAGCAAGATGAGTATTTAGTTGTTTATCCGGGTCATAATAGTGCAACACTTTTGTACCAAAGACTTATAAAAAAGTCTTGCAATGTTGAATTAGTATCAACTCCAATAATAATATCCTATGGTTGTAGTCTAGCAATTAAATTCAGAGAAATCTATATGGATATTGTTAATGATGAAATTATAAAAATTAATATAAAACCCAAGGGTATGTATAAAATTATAAAGAAGTCAAAATATGATGACTACGAAAAAATTTAGTTTTTGAAATAGATTGATAGGATTTGGTATTTGCAAATCCTTTTTTTGTTTTAAGCATATTTAACACAACTAAAGCATATTTTCTACTAATAAGTATAAAGGGTGTGATTAAAATAGATAACTTTATTAAAAAAAATTATTATTTTGTTTCAAATATTAAAACTGGAACTTTAACTATAATTGATAGTCTTTGCAATACTATATTAAAAGAGATATCAGTAGGAAGAAGACCATTTAATTTAGCAGTAAAAGATGCCAATACCATTGTTGTTGCATGCGATTTAAGTAATACTATTTCATTTGTTAATTGTATAAATGGTGAAATAAAGCAGCACATCATTCCTAATAATGGTAATATGCAAGTTGATAAGGTAAACGAAAAAATATATGTTTCAAATGTTTCCGAAGTTACCATTTATGATATGAATTTAGAAAAATCATTTGGTAGTATTAAAGGTTTTTCTGCAATTATTGATTTAAAACTTAATAAAGATGGTTCAAAAATATATATATTAGATACATTATTAAAGGAATTAAGAATTTACAGTACAGATAGCTATAAACTTATATCCGTATTCGATAATCTAGATGTAAATCCAACCTGTATCTTAATATCCAACGATGACAAAACAGTATATATTTCAATGCAACATTATATTTCAAAAATAAATATTGATTCAAAAATAATTACTAATTTAATTCTCGCAAAAGGTTCTTTAATATCTGGAATGGTGTTAAGTAATACTACTTTATATGCATCTAATATAGGACTAAACAGAATAGATTTAATAAACATTTATACTAATAAAACATACGATTTTGTTTTCACATCAAAATCTGAACCCACTAGACTTTTTCTTACTGATGACAATACTAAACTCTTGGTTACTAACAGATGCTGTGACGATTATGGTGGAATCGATATAATTGATATAGAATCACGTTCTATAATTGGCTCAATTCTTATGTCAACAATTAATAGTCAACCTTATGACATCATTTCACTAAGCCTTCCTTATACATATGCTCCACCAGTTGCAGTAACTACTTTAAAATCCGATAATAAATTAATAACAATAATTGCAGAAAAAATATTTGCAACATACAATGAAAGTCTCAATTTCCCTTTTATTAAAATTAATTTACCCAAATCATCAAACTCTTATTATGTTTTTGATGAGATAAAATTTCAACCTGGTATTATAGTAGACCGTTCAGAATTTAGAAATCGTTTATCTACTGAATCTGGGTTTTCAAATATTAAATTTATCCTAAGAGTTAACTATACAATTGATTATCGTGAAAACAATAAAAGCAATAAAATAAATGGATTTTATGAAAAACCGGTAGACACTTTTGTAGATCTTCGGAAAGAACGTGAGTTAAATGAATTTAAACTTAATATTAAAACAACTACTAAAGTTACCAGTACCCCCATAATCCTCAATCATGTTATTAGTTTTGGAGTAATATGCCTTATGGAATTAAAGATAGTAGGGATTGATGAAATATATCTTCCTTGTTTAAATGAAACCTTTAATAATATCGGCGAAGATTTCGAAACATTCGTTGGGTATGGGAACTCCATTTTTCCTGATGATAAAATTTTGCTTCATTAGATATAGTAGTTTGAATTTATTTGCACATGAATGTTTACATCTAAAACCAAATGAAAAATAGTGCTGATAAACACTATTTTTCATTTGGTTTTATTTCTTCAATCGTAAATCTATCAAAATATATTTCTTCTATAAAATTATTTTCATCAAAATTTGTTTTACGTCTTTTATTGTATTCATTAATGTTAGATTTTAACCAATAAGGTGTTGCAATATCAAATTTATAACATAACTGTGTTATACAAGCTTTTAAATTTTCTTGATAACTATCTTTTTCCTCTGACATTGATACTTCATCGCTGATAATTCTATTGTCTTTAATTAATTTGCCCCAAATTTGTAGCATCTTTGCCTCCTTAGATAATTTTTTATTTTATAAATCATAATTTATTGTAATATTTTTAATTAGTCATAATTCTATCATAAATGTTGCTTAAAGTCATGTAATATATTAGGCACATAAAAACAATTACTTAGTTTATAGCTTAAAACATCTTTTTCATATATTAAATTCAATTGGATAATTTTTAAAAATTAAAAACTGATTATTTCCCGTGAATATTGCATATACTCAATTTAATGTGTTATTTAAAAGGTGATTATAACGGTATATTCAAATATATATAGTTATTGGATAAAAAAGCATATGTACTAATATATATATATGAGAGGAGTAAAAATACATGGTAAGTTTAGGCGAAATTCATTATGCGTATATGATAATTATTCTAATAATTATTGCAATAATTGCGTTCAAAAAAGATGTAATTCTTCCATGTATTTTAGGCATTGGAATAATAGGTTACATCTATACAAGTGATGTTTTAAAATCTGTACAAATTATATATAATGCCATAGTTGTATCTGGTAAAGAATTTATTGAAATAGTTGTAGTAATCGCATTAGTGAATGCAATGTCTAGCGCATTAAATAACATAGGTGCTGATGTATTAATTATAAAGCCTATAAAAAAGCTGATGATAAACAAAACTGTATCTTTTTTTGTTCTAGGTATAACGGTTGCTATAACTTCATGGTTTGTTTGGCCAACGCCTGCTGTGGTTTTTATAGGTGCTTTAATGGTGCCAGCAGCAATACAATCTGGATTACCTCCTGTATGGGCTGCAGTAGATTTATGCTTATTTGGTAACGGGATTGCCTTATCAAGTGATTTTGTTCTTCAAGCGGCACCATCCATAACTGCCAAAACTGCCAACTTGCCTAATGCATTAGGAATTATTAAAGAATGTATTCCATTTTGGGGCGTAATGAGTATTGTTACTATAACTACCGCTTTTATTCTTATGAATAGAGATAAAAAAATAGAAATCAATGTTGATAAAAAAATAGATACAAAACAAAAAACTGCTCAAGAACAGTTAATAGGTACAAAAATAATGGCCATAGCTACTCCTTTAGTATTTGTAATTGATATTGTATTTATTAAGAAATTGAGATTTATAGGCTCAGAATCTACAGCTTTAATAGGTGGAACAGCAGCGATAATAATGATAATTTCTTCTATAATACATACTAATATAAAAAAAGCATTGGGAGATGTAACTATATATATTAAAAATGGTTTTACTTTTGGTATAAGTATATTTGCACCAATTATAATTATAGGTGCTTTCTTTTTCTTAGGAAGTGATGTTACAGCAACTGCTATATTAGGTAACGGGGCTAGAGGCATTCTAAGCGATATAGGAGTATATGCATCTAATAATATACCGTTAAATAAATTCTCTGTTATAGGTATACAAACAGCAGTTAGCACCCTTATTGGACTTAGTGGCTCAGGTTTTGCAGGCCTTCCACTAGTTGGAACACTCGCGAATACCTTTTCAACTGCTATCAACATAGACAAAGTTAAAATTGCAGCATTTGGTCAAATAATTACCATATGGATTGGTGGTGGAACTATAATCCCTTGGAGTGTAGTTGCCGCAGCAGGAGTTTGTAAGGTTGAACCGTTTGAAGTAGCTAGGAAAAATATTATTCCAGTTACTTGTGGAATAATAGCCACAGTAATAATTGCGATAATAATATTTTAATTTTCTAATTAATAGTGACCAATGCTTTAATTAATGATAGCATAAGAGAGATACTAATACATTTGAAGGAGCGCTTGATTAGATGAATATTCAATTTTTTGGAACGAAAAAATGTTTTGATACAAAAAAAACTGAACGATATTTTAAGGAAAGAAACATAAAATATCAGTTCATAGATTTAACTATTAAAGGTCTTAGTAAGGGTGAACTACATAGTGTAAAAATTTCTGTAGGATTAAATAACTTAATTAATACAAAAGCAAAAGATTATAAAAAGTTAAACTTAGATCAGATTAGGGGAGAAGAGACCAAAGAAGAGATTTTATTAAATAATCCTCAACTTTTCAAAACTCCTATAGTACGTAATGGAAAACAAGCTACTGTTGGATACGTACCAGAAATATGGACAACTTGGGAATAGTAAATAAAATTTAAACTAGTTAATTTTTTAAAATATAATAAGAGTTAAATGTATTACTTTTAATTTAAATACTTTGATAACCTAGGGATTAATTTTCTTGCAAGGATTATTGCTATTGATGCTTTTACAACATCACCTGGTACAAATGGTAAACACGCAAATTTAAGTGTTCCATAAAGATTTATACTTTTCCCTAAATAATTTGTAAAAATAAAATAAAAGTATGGAACTCCAATAACATAAATTGTTAAGCTTCCTAAAATAACAGCATATATTATTTTAGACAAAGACTTATTTTTTTCTGTGAGTTTTCCAATAACGTAAGCTGCAGCAAGATAGCCAATTAAAAAACCAAAAGTAGGGCTTATTACTGATCCCATTCCTCCACTTCCACCAGCAAAAACAGGTAATCCTATTAAACCTAAAATAATATACGTAATTTGTGATAAAACGCCAAGTTTAGCACCTAAGATAAGACCAGATAAAATAACAAATAGTGATTGCAGTGTTATAGGAACTGGTCCAAGTGGTATAGAGATAATCCCACCTACTGCTGTTAGTGCGGTAAATAATGCTGTAATTATTAAATCTCGTGTAGATAATTTCAAAATAAATTCCCCCTAAAAGTTATAAAGCACATAATATTGTCAATATATATTATGTGCTTTAGCAAGTATTGTAAACTAACATGATTGTAAAGTTTACAATCATGTTATCATGTATCATTTTGAAAGTCAAAGAAATATAATAAGCTGTGTAACCTTAAGGATGAACTTATATTTAATATTTTAACGTTGGAGGTAATTATTTGGATAAAAATCAAATTATAAATAAAACCAAATCATATGTAAAAAACAAACTATATGGAGAAGGAACAGGACATGATTGGTGGCATATATTAAGGGTTTATAATATTTCTATTTATATAGGGAAAAGAGAAAATGCTGATATGTTTGTAGTTGAATTGACTGCATTATTGCATGATATTGCAGATTGGAAATTTAACGAAGGCAGTAGTGAGGCCGGGCTTAAACTCTCAAGAGATTGGTTAACTAGCTTAGGTGTAGATAATACCATTACTAATAAGGTTACAAACATAATAGGAACTATGTCATTCAAGGGTGGAACAACGAATTCTAAGCAAGAAACCATAGAAGGGAAAGTTGTTCAGGATTCCGATAGATTAGATGCGATAGGAGCTATAGGAATAGCACGAGCTTTTGCTTATGGTGGCTATAAGGAAATGGAACTATATAATCCTAACATTAAACCACAAAAACACACTGATTTTGAACAGTATAAAAAAAGTCTAGGTACAACTATTAACCATTTTTATGAAAAACTTCTATTGCTAAAAGATTTAATGAATACTGAATCAGGTAGATCTATAGCAAAAGAAAGACATGAGTTTATGGAGGAGTATTTAAAACATTTCTTTTGTGAATGGGATTGTACAGATATAAAATAAAAATAAGAAATACATATTTCCTTGGAAATATAAGTAAATAGTTAGAAATGTTATTGTACTGCATTGTAAAATCAAATAGCATTTTGATAAATACAAACTTATAATTAAATAAATAAAGCAGGCAAACTAACTAAAGATAGTGGCCTGCTTTAATCTATTTCAATTTGTTCTAAGTTCGTCTATGTTAACACATAAAATAGTTGCAATTGTCTCAATTATATTAAATGATGGATTTCTTTTACTTCCTCGTTCTAATTCTTCTAAATAAGTCTGAGATACATGTACATCTAAATTTTGAGATAAAGTTGATATATCTTTGCTTGTTAGAGACTTGTTAAGTCTTAATTCCCTAATCTTACCACCGTTAAGCATATAAAAACCTCCCTATAATTTTTCAAACATTATAATGCCTTAAATTATCATCAAACTCATTTTAAAGTGTACAAATTAATTATACGATAATATAGACAAAATCTTTATTAATTATATGCATTGTTTGTTAAAAATAGAAGTTAATTACGATAACTAATTAACAATTTTCAGTTACACATTGTTAACATGTCTGCCTTTTTATTGACATGTTGACACTCTATTATATAAATATAGAATAGTAGTTAGATTATTAGAATGCATGAACTATAATATAATAATTATTATGATTATTAGTGGGATTAATATATAATAGATAAGAATGTTAAAATCTTAAATTAGCATCCATATTATACCTAGTATATTGAGCTCTTAATAAAGGAGAAAATTTTATGATGGAAACAATTTTAATAGTTGATGATGAAGAGAGGATTAGAAACCTCGTGTCTATATATTTAAGGAAAGAAAAATATGATATTTTACAAGCAGAAAATGGTAGTGAGGCTATTAACATATTCAATAAATCTAAAGTTGATTTGGTTATATTAGATGTAATGATGCCAATTATGGATGGATGGGATGTATGCAAGGAAATAAGAAAGACCTCAGATATTCCTGTAATTATGCTTACAGCTAAATCTGAAGAAGATGACGAATTATTGGGATTCGAATTAGGAACTGACCATTATATTACTAAACCTTTTGTTCCAAAGCTACTAGTTGCTAAAGTAAAAGCTATTCTTAGGCGTGCTTATAGTAGTGATGATGTTCTAAAAGAAGGGAATAGCTTTGATGGTCTTGTAGTTGATAATTTAAGCCATGAGGTTACTATATATGATAATGAAATTAATCTATCTCCAAAAGAATTTGAACTTCTAAATTATTTTATACTCAATAAGAGAATTGTATTAAGCAGGGAAAAAATATTAGATGCTTTATGGGGTATTGATTATTTTGGAGATTTAAGAACAGTGGATACAGTTATAAAAAGATTAAGAGAGAAACTAGGGGAAAAATCTTATCTCATAGCAACGATAAGAGGTACTGGATATAAATTCGAGGCGAAAAATGAAAAGTAAAAAAAGTATTACAAGAAAGTTATTTATAATAACCTCAATAGTTTTTGCAGCTTTCATAACTACTAATTTAATAGTTCAGTCTGTATTTTTCGAGCAATTTTATATAAGATGGAAAAAAAACAATTTAGAAGATAACCTCGTTAAATTCAAAAATGAATATACTTTGCTTAAAAACAACGATGACGAGAGTAATTTAATTAGTTCTTTCGAAGACCAAAATAACTATAAAATAATTATACGAGATAACTTAGGCAATTTAAAATATCTTACAAAAACTGCGGATGAAAGAAAAGATTCTATAAAAGCTAGGCTTATGGATCAGATAATGTCTACTGAGATTGCAAATATTGGTGGTATCACGAAATTAAAAGAAGGAAAAAAGTCACTGATTTTTATTACTGCTAAAAACCCTGATATGGAAGTTAGCATAGCAGGTATCTCTTATGATGAAAAAAAAGATGAAATTGTGTATGTTTTTTCTTCATTGCAACCTGTGAATGAAGCAGTTCAAGTTATAAAAGAATTTTATTTGTATTTCTATATAGGTGCGTTATTTGTAATTTTATTGCTTTCTTTGATTTATTCAAATATGATTGCAAAACCACTTATAAAAATAACTAAAACTGCAACTAAAATGGCGAAACTTAACTTTACCGAAAAATGTGAAATTAAAAGCGAAGATGAAATAGGTGCCTTAGCTGAATCATTGAATCTTCTATCGGAGAATTTAAATGAAGCATTAACGTCACTTAAAAATGCTAATACACAATTAGAAAAAGATATTGAAAAAGAAAAAAAATTAACAGAAATGAGAAAAGACTTTGTAGCTTCAGTATCTCATGAACTTAAAACACCAATAACTCTTATAGAAGGGTATACTTTAGCTTTAAATGATGATGTTTTAGAGGGTAATGAAAAACAATATTTTATAGATGTAATAATGGACGAATCAAGAAAAATGAACAGTCTAGTTTCAGATATGCTAAATTTATCCCAACTAGAATCAGGAAATTTTAAATTGGTAAAGGAAGAATTCTTTCTTAACGAATTAGTAAAACCAATGGCTAGAAAATTTTCATCATTACTTAATGAAAAAAATATCAAACTACAATTAGAACTAATTAAAAACATTGAGGTAAAAGCAGATTGGAACAGAATAGAGCAGGTATTAACAAATTATATGACTAATGCAATAAGACACACTAATAATGGCAGATCCATATCAATAAGAATGATAAATAGAAAAGACACAATATGCGTCGAGGTAGAAAACAGTGGAAGTAAAATCAATACTGATGAAACAAATAAAATATGGGATAGTTTCTATAAAATTGATAAATCAAGGACTAGGAAACTTGGAGGTACAGGTCTAGGACTATCAATAGTAAAAAATATAATATTACTTCATGGTGGAAAATGCGGAGTGGAAAACACCGAAATTGGAGTTAAATTCTATTTTATTCTAATGAAAAATTGATTATATAATTGTAATATTTTTAAGGGGCATGTAAAGTGATAAAGTAATCATTTTACATGCCCCTTTATATTCTTTAACGATTTCTGCATTCCATTCAATCATATTTCTATAATATCCTTCCAAACTTTAGAATCACTATTTTATCAAAATTTCTTATGATTAGAATTTAGACTTGTAGAATTTTCATGAATTAAAAGATGCTGATGATATTAGTACCTTAGGTTACATAAAGGGTATGTTCAAGGATTTCGTTAAAAATATGAATTTACACTTTGAATATTGTAAATATGATTAATAAGAAAAAATGGATTTGGAAGTAACGTGTCCAGTAGTAGATACAAAATGGTCACATACGGATATTGATGTGGAGAGAGAGTACTATGGGGATATAAGGCATACCGAATTCAATATAGATGTATATGTTGAAGTATAGATGCTAATATTTAGTAGCTGAAATATATTTTAACACATATTTTATCGTATATATGTACAATATCATCTATGCTGAATTAATGGTTTACCACTTATTTTAAAATGGTAAGTCAAATTACTCCGGCGTTCACGTTGATATATATAATAACTCATCTGATTTTTTAAACTAAACATTTATAAATGCAAAATAGGATAGCGCACTTATTTTTTTAGGTATAAATTATAGGACATGCCATACCTCCTTTATCGTTTAGATTAAGAATGCAATCAATATATAATAAAAATTCAACAAAATCAAATTAACAACAGTTAAAAACCTCTGAAATAATATTCTCACCGAATCCAATATTATTAAGGGATTATTGGATTCTGTTTTTTATATAAAAAAAATTTATATAAAAAATCTATCTTGAATTCTAAACTTTATTATTTCATATTAAACATTATTTATTTTGCAATCCAACTTTTCCATTTTTTATAAAGACTCTAAAGATGAAAATGCATTAATAATCTCTATTTTTTAATTAAATATTGCATACTTTATATGAAAATACCGAAATTGAAAATAGATATTATAGAATGTATAATATTATAAGGAGTGATCAGTATTATGAAAAACGCAATTGAGAAAATAGTAAATTACTTAGAGAATAACTATCATGAATCAATTAGCAGTTATGTCATAGAAGATATAACAGGGGAGAAATATAGTAAAATATCGAAAGAGTTTAAAATTATATGTAATATAACCTTGAAGCAATATGTTAAGCAACGTTGCTTAACAAAAATAATTGAACAAAAATAATTGAACAAATAATTGTTAGTAAGAATACTATCATTAACAATAATATACTGCCTTATTCAACTCAGAATAGCTTTAATGAATCCTTTACTGATGAATATGAAATTTCACCTTTAAAACTTATTAAAAATAAAGATAAGTCCATATTATGCAAGACGTTAGATGTAGAGAAATTAGTTAAGGAAAATGGAAGAAATAAGGATATTTTGAAAGAGTTCATAGTTAATAATGATGGCAGCAGAAAGAATGCATTGAATTATATATTAAGCCTAAATCCTTATTCAATAACATTACTTGATGAATTATTTTCACACCAACTAGGATTAGGATATAAGTTGATAAATAGGAGGTACAATGATGAGAATGGTTATCGATATATTAAGAATGATGTAGGTGTAAATAGATATTTGGATGAAGTGAATATAGTGAGAGATTATTATAATTTTGAGTCATATATCGAATTTCCGCAAGAGAATGTTGGGGTTCTTGGTAGGCGTAAATTTTATACAATAAAGCCTCAATTTATTATATGGTTAGATATTAATAATAATCTTAAAAATATTTTAGAAATTAAAAGACTAGAAACTATTTTTGTACATTTAAGAAATAGTATGTGATGGATGAGGTAGACGTAGTAGTACTTAAAAAGATTTTTTTACAGGATGTTGGGTTGTGCGTGTATAATAACTTAGAGGAACTATGTGCTGAAGTTAGAAAAGAATTTATAGCTAATTGTAGACTTGTAGTTTAATATATCCTGATAATATAAGTGATTTGCAAATTTAAGTAACCTTTAAAATATAAAAAGGATAAATGAATGTGTTAATTAAATTTAACATTCCTT
>NZ_JAHLEC010000036.1 GCF_018861705.1 Clostridium psychrophilum
ACGTTATTTTTGCAAAACATAGTAATCCTCCTCTACGTACTGATTTTGATATTATTATATCATAATTACTACGTTTGGAAGTAATTACAAGCTTTTTGTGGGATAATCATAATATTAATTTAACATAACGTATCATATCTGATGAATATTAATAAGTCGATCATATTCTAGCAATGCAATACCACTTTGTACAAGTGATTCAAAACCTATATTACAAACTTCGGGAAAATAATAGTACAGCTATGTTAGTATATGTATCAAAAAACTTCCTAAAATTAATACAATGGCGCCACCTAATCTATTTCCCATTTGAGCAAACGCAATTAATTCCATACGATTTGCAGCTGAAAGCACTGCTACATTACCAGTACCACCCATGCTGTTATTACACAATCCTGCAGTAATCATAGATTCAACAGGATATAGTCCAAATAGTTTTCCTATAAAGCCTGAAACGATAGATATTGTTAAAATACTTGTAAAGCAGAGAACAATAAATTGCCAAGTTAATGATTGAGCTAACACATTTAGATTAAGCAAAGCAATTCCGATTGCAGATAATACTGCAGGGGTCAAATTTTTCATAATTAATTTGTTAAACATAACTGCACAATCTTCATAATATTGAGGAATAGCATTGGTAATTTTGCAAATCACTACAATAACAATCATAAAGGCATATGCATGAACATGTGGGACAAAATAGTTAAAAATACTTCCTAAGATAAAAAAGGAAACAGAAATAAGGAAACCAACACCAATTTGAACAACATCTAATTTGAGCTCCCTATCTTCCTCTTTTATTTCTTCTGTATCTGATTTCATAATAGCTCCGTGGCCATTATATTTTGGAAAAGATGCTCCTATTTTAGAAATTAAAGCAGCACCAATAATTGCAAGTACATTTCCAAAAGCCGATGCTGGTATTAATTGAGATATAATTTCTGATGAATGTTTTCCTAACACAGAAGCGTAAATTCCAGATAAAGGAACACAACCAGCTCCGATACCTCCTGCCAGCATAGGTAGTGAAATATATAATACAGATTTTCCAAAACCATGACCAATTAACATGCCGACAAGTCCTACCATTAATAATGATACGGCCATTGAAATAAATGCTACAGGAATAAAACGGATAGATGCTTTCATTAGTAAATCACGTTTCATACCTAAAACACTTCCCGTAATTAAAGCGGCAATATAGAAATCAAGAAAGCCCATATCATTTACGAAAATTGTAACTGTTTTAACTGCCCCACTAGGTAATATACCAAATGTAGCAATAACTGCAGAAGCAAAAATACAAAAAACAGCACCACCACCTAAGTAAGATTTAAAAATAGGTAAGTGATTCCCAATGTAATAGAATAAATTTCCTAGTAGCACCAATACAGCAAGAGCTCCCAATATGCCACCTGGTAATTTATCTAATTTAATTCCGATAATTAAAATAACAAGCATAATTAAATATAAGGGAAGACTCACCCCGCTAATTTTTATTGACCAAATGCCAATTTTTTGTTTATCAGTTCTAATCTCTTTTAAATTGTCTAATTTCTGAGTCATATATGATACTCCTTTTTTCATTTGTATTCACAAAACAACTAAGAATTTTTATGATTCATTTTATATAGTCTTGTGATAATCATATAATCGTGGTCTGTTTTAATAAAGGCCACGATTATATGCAACAATATTTACTTGTAATAAAATATTGTTATATTCTTTTATTTGATTTCTAATGGAACATATTTAGGAATCCATTTAGCATCTGCTACTGCCTTTTTGATATCTGAAATTGGTTCACGATTTAGTTTTTGATCTATTGCACTTTGACCAACAACTTCGGCTATTATTTGAGAAAATTCAGCTAATTTAGCTACAGGTGGTAATATTGCTGCTCCTGGTTTACTAGAATCAACAATTCCTCCTAAAGCATGGCTTGCCTGTGATAACATTTCACTATTCACGCGAGTAGTAGTTGAAGCAATAATTCCAAGACCTAACCCTGGATACATTAACGCATTGTTTCCTTGACCAATTTGATACGTAACTCCTTTGTATTCAACATCTTCGGCAGGTATTCCTGTGCCGATTAAAGCTTTGCCATCTGTCCATTTAATCAAATTTTCTGCTGTTGCCTCAGCAAGGTTTGTAGGATTTGATAATGCGAAAATGATTGGACGAGCAGTATGAACCGACATGTCTTTGATAATTTTTTTTGTAAATGTACCTGGTTGAGTAGAAGTACCAACAATGATTGTAGGATGAATTGTTTTGACTGCTGCTTCTAAGTTAGTCAATTCATTTGCATTGTCAAATTCTAAGCGGTTTCTAACAAATGGTTTCTGACCAGGTGTTAAATCTTCTGTATCTTGAAATAACACACCTTGTTTGTCTACCATATAGAAATGTTTACGAGCTTTTTCTTCTGGTACACCTTGACGAATCAGTTCATCTAGTAATTGGTTAGCAATTCCAACACCTGCAGTACCTGCACCAAATGTCATTATAACTTGGTCAGCTAACTTTTCTTTAGAAATATTCAATGCACCTAGTACCCCTGCTAAAACAACAATACCTGTTCCTTGGATATCATCATTGAATGTTGTAATCTTATCTTGATATTTCTCTAGGATGGTAGCAGCATTTGAGCGACCAAAGTCTTCCCAGTGAATCAATAATTCAGGGAATAGTTCTGTAGTAGTTTGAACGAACTGATCAATAAAGTCATAATATTTTTTACCATAAATTCTTTTGTGCCGATTTCCTAAATAAAGTGGATTATTGAGTAACTCTTTATTATTTGTTCCATTATCAATAGAAACAGGTAATACTTGACTAGGATTGATACCAGCTGCTGCAGTATAAACCATCAATTTACCAATAGCTATATCAGCACCATTTACTCCGCAATCCCCCATACCTAATATTCCTTCAGAATCTGTCACTACGATTAAACGAATATCACGACCACTTGCTGCATTTTTTATACTTTCTTTAATATTTTCTGGTTCGTTAATTGATAAAAAAGCTGCATCTTGTGGTTTTACAAATAGTTCATTATATTGTTCGATGGACTCTGCAACAGTTGGATCATAAACGATTGGCATAAATTCTGCGACATGTTCACACATCAATTTATAAAATAGCGTACGATTTGTATTAAAAATATTCATTAAGAAAATTCTTTTTTCTAAATCAGTTATTTTACTTAAATATTGTCCGTAGGTTTGCACCGATTGTTGTTCTAATGTTTGTACTTGTGTTGGTAATGTTCCAATCAACCCAAATTGTTTTCTTTCTTCTTTAGTAAATGCTGTTCCTTTATTAAGGAACGGATTATTCAAAATTTCTGTAGCTAACATAAATTATTTCTCCTCTTTGTTTGTGATATCTTTATTATACATTCATGTTTTTTATAACAAATATAGATTATTTATAGTGTTATAAGAAAAATTTATAACATGATAAATAAAAGTTCAATATTAATGAAATAAAACAATATTTTTAACAGACTTAAGGAAAAATATATAGATGTACTGATGAATGTTGGCTTTACCTAGTAGCCACTGTCGTCAATTTATTTAATATAAAAGTTATTAGTTTGGTCAATGGATTCCACACTAACTAGAAAACTAATTATATGTGCATTCAATATTGTTGTGAATAAAGAAAATTTGAAGGAGAGCCTAAAATATTCCACTCAGATAGATGTGTACAGTATGTTTCATATGATTGCCAAGATTTATTAAGAGAGAACGAATTTATTCAGAGCATGAATGCTAAATGTTGCTTTTATGACAATTCCCTGCGCTGAGATATTTTTGCATTATAAAAAAAGAATATTATATATGAATATATGTTTAAACTAAAGACATTACTAGGATGGCTGTTACATTCAAACTAACACCCTAGTTGACTTAGATACAGTATTACTATTGTTTAATGAGTAAGCATTATTTCCATTATTTTTTTTCCTTTGAAGTCATATACTGTTCTTTTCTTACCGCAATAGATATGTAAAAATTTATTGCAGGAACTAGAGATATTGTTTTTATTGATAGCATATTTTTTACTGCCATATTAATCATTATTCCTATACCAATTCCAGAAGCTATTAAAGATTTAGCAGTTTGTATTTCATCTGTATAATAGAAGTTTTTCGTGGAAATACCATTTTTTAAACAAAGGTCTTTTAGTATTTTGTTATGAATATATGAATCACCTAAGACTATAAAACGTTCATCCTTAAGCTCATTAAAGTTAACTTTATCCTTATTTGAAAGTAGATGGCTATAACTTGTACAAACCATAAATTGATCTGTTTTTAAAATGGTGGCATTGAGATCATTATCTTTTATAGGTGCAATTGAACCTATTAATGCAATATCAACTTCACCAGAGACTAGTAAATTTTTCATCACTGAGGACCCTGTCTCAACCAGTTCAATATATTCCACAAGACCATTTCTATCTAATTTCTTCATAAATGATGGCAAAAAATAGCCACCAATAATTGGAGGAACCCCTAATTTTATTTTTGCTCCACTTATTTTTGATATTTCCAGTTTTGCTTCTCTTATTTCATGTAGTGCATTGTGTGCTCGTTTCTCAAAGATTTTTCCAGCTTCAGTTAAGTAAAGTTGTGTTTTAGAATGATTTCTAATTATAAGTTTTTCTCCTAACTCTTTTTCAATCTTATTTAATGACATTGTTATTGAAGGCTGAGAAACAAAAAGCATTTCTGCAGTTTTTGTAAAATTTTTATTTTGGCATAAATAATAGAAATATTCTAAATCTCTTATGTTCATTTATCACAACTCCTTAAAAAATAAAATAGTGTAAAGTTTTTTACACTATTTTTTAAATTTAATTTTTATATATAAATAAATGGCATTTATTACTTATATAGAACTCAAAGTAAAGACTCAGGTTTTTATTATTAACCTAATGCTTATTAAGTTCATGAAAACAATATCCATAGGAGAACCATTCACAACTTTCACAAATTAGCACAAATTTCTCATAAGTTAAATTTTCTTTTATATTATTCAAAATATCTTTATATAAATAAGTTCTCCCTTCTATAAGGTTAAGTTCATTTAATACTTTAGAATCAAATATAAAAACTTTTTCTTCATTTTTACAAAATCCGTTTTTTAACTCATGAGGACATGCAACACAAATATCATCTGTTCTAGTTATAACTTTAATATACATATCAAGTTTTAGTTTATTTACTACTTTGTCCATATTCTCAATAAAATGAGGGCTATACCCTTTTCCTTTATATCCCTGAATACATAACAAGTGATGAGCCCTCAAAACTAACATTTTATAATACTGTCTTTTAACAGACTACTTCTAACTTCAATTTCAATTAAATAGGAACCACAAATTTTTTCCGATAAATTCATTTCCATTAATATATCTCCTTATCTCATATAAATTCCAGTTGTAAACCTTATGTATATTAATGTTTACAATTGGATCATATACAAATATTAATGTTATGTCAAAATTTTCACTCATTTATTTATCTACGATTTAACCCAACCGACTTGTACCAGTTTTACTTTGACCTATGTTAGAATCAATAAAGCCGTTCTTAATTTCTTTCAAATATTTTTCTCCTTGAACTGCATTGTATTTACCTTCCCATTTGGAAATAACCACAGCAGCTAATGAATTACCAACTACATTTACAGCTGTTCTTGCCATGTCAAGAATACGGTCAATTCCAGCGACAAATGCTACTCCTTCTAATGGAATACCTACAGTTCCTAGAGTAGCTAATAGCACAACTAAAGACGCTCCTGCAACACCTGCCATGCCTTTTGATGTAATCGCAAGAACTACAACTAAGTTGATTTGAGCCAGTATTGACAAATGAACTCCGTATAACTGAGCAATAAACAGTGCCGCAATAGATTGATATAATGTTGATCCATCTAAGTTAAATGAATAACCCGTAGGAATAACAAAGGATACAACAGATTTTGGGCAACCGAATTTCTCCATTTTTGTAATTAATCTAGGTAATACCGCTTCTGAACTAGCTGTGGTATATGCGAGAATAAGTTCGTCTTTTAAAACCTTAATTAGAGAAAAAATGTTTATTCCAACTATTTTTGCTACTAATCCAAGTATTACTAAAACGAAGAATATCATACTTCCATAAATAGTACAGGTTAGTTTACCAAGTGGAATTAAGGCCTTAAGTCCAAATTTAGAAACAGTTACACCCATTAAACCAAATACTCCAATTGGTGCCACTTTCATAACTTGATTAGTTACCCAGAACATTGCCTCAGAAATTCCTTGGCACAATCTAAGAACAGGTTTTGCTTTTTCCCCCACCGCTGAAATTCCTAATCCGAACATAACTGAGAAGAATATGATAGAAAGCATATTTCCTTCAGCCATAGCACTAACAATGTTTGTAGGAACAATATTTACAATCATATCTACCATACTATGATTTGCAACAGCTTTAGTAGTACTTACATAACTTGCTATATTTGTTTTTACAAGTGATGCCATGTTTATGCCTGTCCCAGGATGGAATACATTTCCTGCAACTATTCCCACTAAGATTGCAACTGTAGTCACTAATTCGAAATAAATTATAGTCTTCAAGCCTAATCTACCAACTTGTTTACTATCTCCTCCACCTGCAATTCCAACAACAAGTGCGGAAAAAATAATTGGAACTACAATCATTTTAATTAGACGTATGAAAATATCGCCTAAAGGCTGTAGAAATGGAATAACTGATGGGTTACCATAGAAAGCTGCACCAACTATAATTCCAAGCGCAAGTCCGATAAGAATCTGTGTACCCAATCCAAGTTTAATTTTTTTCATTCTATGTCCTCCTTTGAATCTTCCATTAATTTAATATTGGTATAATTAAAGTTTTGATAAAAATATTAATTTTTACTATGTTATTTGAAAAACAAAAAATTACTATATATATCAGCGTTTGTTACACTGCTTCATTTCTTTTGACCTCTTCTTCATTTTTTATTTTGGATTTAAGTATCTTGTAAATCACCCCAAGCATTATAAACCATACAGGTGTTACAAATAGGGCTACACGAGTTTCCTTAGTAAGTGCCAATACAACTATAATAAAAGCAATAAAAGCTAGAATTATGTAGTTAGCAATTGGGTAAAATGGCATTTTAAATTTGCTCTTAACCGCAAGTTTAGGATTAGTTTTGCGATATATTAGATGGCATACAACTATAATTGCCAAATGAATATAAAGCAGAATGTTGATATACTTGTAATTAGTACAAACACCTCTTGTGGCATAATGTAGTTCAGAATAACTGAAATCAAAATGACAATTGCAGAGAACATTAGAGCATTAGAAGGTACTTGATGAGACGTTAATTTTTTCATTGACTCAGGTGCATTATTTTCTTTAGCAAGAGAGTAAACCATACGGCTTGTACTGAAAATACCGCTATTACAAGCAGATGCAGCTGATGTTAATACAACAAAATTTATAATACTTGCTGCTGCTGGGATTCCCACTGCAGAAAATACCTGTACAAATGGGCTTTTATCTGGATTAATTGAATTCCATGGGTATATACTCATAATAACAAGAAGTGCACCAATATAGAAAATAATAATTCTAATTGGGATATTATTAATAGCCATTGGAATAACATGTTCTGGATTTTCGGTTTCACCAGCTACTAGACCAACTAATTCGATTCCAGTAAAAGCAAATACAACCATTTGGAATGAAAGGATAAAACCGCTTACCCCATTTGGAAACCAACCGCCATGATTCCAAAGGTTTTTAAAACTAGACACGCCAGCATCTGTAGAAAATCCTTTAATAATCATAAATGTGCAAATTATAATTAGTGATACTATTGCAATAATTTTAATTAATGCAAACCAGAATTCCATTTCACCAAATAACTTTACTGTGGTAAGGTTCATGATTAGTAAAACTACAAGAGCTATAAGACTTGGAACCCATTGAGCTATATTCGGAAACCAGTATTGCACATAAAGTCCAGTAGCTGTTAAATCAGCCATAGCAAGTGAAATCCAGCAGAACCAATAGGTCCATCCTGTAATAAACGCTGCTCCGTTTCCTAAATAGTCATGTACAAAATCTACAAAAGAATGATAATTTGAATTAGAAAGCAATAATTCCCCGAGAGCACGCATAATGATGAAACAAATTACCCCTGTTATCATATACGCAAATAAAATAGATGGACCTGCCAAGTGAATAGACCTGCCTGAACCAAGGAATAGTCCAGTACCAATTGCACCTCCAATTGCAAGTAATTGAACGTGACGATTTTTTAGTCCTCTTGATAAATTTTCTTTTTCTGAATCGGTTTGAGTAAGTGGTTTTGTTAATTGACCCATTTTATTCCTCCATATTAGTAAAAGGCATGCATTAAAAAATGCCTTTTCCAATATAAGTATTTTGTAACTGGAGACACAAATGGAAATAGATAAGATCTAAATTAAGTAATTGATTATGTATTACTTTTATAAGATATGTTACCTGTCCCCTGTCCTTTTACCTGAGAGTTTCGCCTTTGCGGCTTTCTCCTTCGGTGCTCATTAAGAGTCTCTCCAAGGGTTCATCCAATAGCGGTCATCTCTAATTAAATAGGTACCTGAAAGATTTACTTCTTCGGTGAATGGCACTAGCCATAACTCTCCCACTATCTTCATCTGAACTATTAAATTTTATTACTATATGATAATACATATTTAATAAAGCTGCAACAATTTTTTTCGCTTTTAATTGAAATTAAAAAGTTATTTGGTCATAATTACAAATGTCGTCAAAGTCTCACTTATGTAATAAAGTAATACTAAGTATTACTTTTATTACTTTTATTTATTTTATTGCTTGTAAAGTATTACTTAGTAATACTTTTTTATTGCCTTTATTATGCATATAATTGTCATACAACATCAAAACTATGTAATTACATAAGAAAATGTCCTAAATTATTAAATGTAACACAATAATAGTTTAGGACATTTTAGATTATTTTTATATTTATTAATAAATTCCAACTTTGCTAAGCTTTAATCTATTTATATCTATGCATAAAATCCACTAATGCTAATGCTCAGATTCTTCTGCATTTCTTTATTAACTTTATAACAATCTTTAATTATTTGTTTAACTTTGTGATTATATTTAATGTGGTTCTATTTTTAAAACATAATTAAATTTGTTCTTTAATTTCATCTAACAGATTACTATCTGTTATTATCTCCTTCCCTTAACTTCTCTCAAATCCTCTTCATAACATTCGTCCCAACAATTGTTGGGTTCATCGTTTAATAACTCTTCAAGTGCCTCAATTTGCTCTTGAATTGAATTTTGTCTCCATCTATAAATATCCTTGTTTTTTTCATTCAAATCATTATATTTTTCTAGCATTTCATATAAATATTTAAGTTTTGCATTTAATCTTTCTGCCATTATCTATTTTCCTCCTTTAATAGCTCAATTACGCCTGTAGCTGAGTCTAACTCAATAATTAATCTAATATACTTTTAGGACCTAATTTAAGTACCTGAGCATTTAATTTTGCCAACTGCTCAATAGTTAAGTCTATAACATATACTCATGACATGTTATAGCTCCTTTTGCTTATTTATTGTTTCTATATTTTATACAATACGCTTATTAACCATACAATACAATATCTTTTATATGCTAAGAATGCTACATAACTTTTTCTAAGTCTCTCCTTTATGCATAAGTGAATATTCTATATGTACAGGCATTCCTAAATAAACATCACGAATAATAATGCCCGATTCTTCTAATTCCTTAAACCTTACTGTAAGCATGCGTGAACTTAAAATGGGCTAAATCCTTTGAAGAAGCGCAAGCTGTTACTAATGTTGGTACTAGTTGTGGTAATTGTGTAGGAAGTAATAAAATATTAGATTAAATAAATGAAATCGAAATCAGTATAATATCAGCGTAAAATCACACACTAACATTACAACATAAAAACATAATTACCTTATCATCACCAGAGGATTTTGTTTTTATATAAGCTTTTTAATTTTATAAAATCTAATTTTAATGTGACATACCAAAAATTGCACCTGAAATAAAAGGTATTAGCCAAATAATCCACACAATAATACTAAATTTATGAAAATTAGCCTTAGCTTTTTTATCATTATTAATTAAAACTATTGTTGCCCAGAGTGCATGTAAAAGCATTAGAATTATTGCTGATAGGCCTGTTATACCATGGAAGTTAAGTTGAAAACCCCCGTTAACAATTTTGCTCATAAGTGTTGTTCCCAAAGTATCAAAAAGTAACCCTACGTAAAAAAACAACAAATGCCATTTTTTTAATTCACCTTGTTTTTTTTCACTCCATACACCGACGGTATAAAATATAAGTGCTAATGTAATAAAAATAATTGCATACCCTAACATAATAACACCTCCTAATTTACAATTTGATTCATATGAACATTGTTCATATGAAGTTAAAGAATTACTTTAATCAATATATCAAAAATTTGATTAAAGTAATTCTTTAAGAAACATTTCAAAGGATGAATATTTAAAAATGGGCATCTGCACCATTGTAATATAATTCATTAATATAAATTTAGCTGTTTCATAGGAACCTAATCTAATCTTAATTTTATTGTTTTCTTCTTCTTTTAATAAAATTTTTTCTATAATAATTACTAACTTCTCTATATAAATATTTTCTTTTTCTAAACTCTTTTTAATGCAGTCGGGATTTTCATAAAGTTCAGGTTTAAGCCATACCGCTTTAAATGTTTTAATGAAAATATTTAGTTTATTAAATATTTCATTCAACTTAATATATAAGTTGTCATTTGAATTCAATATATCTTCGAGTATGTATAAATGGTCTTTCCAATAATCAGTCATAATTTGAATAATAAGTTCTTCTTTAGTTGAATAATAATTATAAATTGTTCCAAGGGCAATTCCACATTTTTCAGACAAATTTCTCATGCTAAACTTCTTAAAACCTTCATTGTATAAAATTGCTTTTGCTCGACTTAATATAAGTTGCTCTGGATTTTCAATTATTCTTGACAATTATAGCACCTTCTAAAATAAATTATAAAGTTCAAGTGAACACTGTTCATTATAGATAAATTAATGCTATTTGTCAATATAGCTTATATTCTTAATAAAATATATTTACTTGTATATATTGAGCTTTTTACAAACCATCAAAAATAAGCTTTTTACAAACCATCAAAAATATCTTGACATATTTTGATGTGAGTATTAGAATGATATTCGTTATATCCTATTAAACATACTTAATTAGTTGTTTTTGTTTAAATAAACACTCATTGAAATATATTTAATAATTTTTTATGGATATAAGCATCCAATAAATTATAAATTTTCGTTTAGAAGAAGTAAAAACAGAACCATCAATTAGTGAAAATCAAAAAAAACTTAAAGGAGGAAACAAATGAAAAAATCATCATTAATAATCGGTTTTTTATTAATATTATCAGTAGGAATTGTCGGATGTGGAACAAAAACCACTGAAAATTCATTATCTAAAATAAAAAGTACAGGAACAATAAAAATTGGTACTGAAGGAACCTACTCGCCATATACTTTCCATGACAAATCAGGAAATTTAACTGGGTTTGATATTGATATTGCGAAGGAAGTTTCTAAACGTCTCGGTGTGAAACCACAATTTGTGGAAACAAAATGGGATGGGATGTTTGCTGGCCTTGATGCAAAGAGATTTGATATGGTAGCAAATGAAGTTGGAGTAATACCCGCTAGACAAAAAAAATACGATTTTTCAACTCCATATGTAGTTTCAAAAGCAGTATTAATAGTGAAAAGTTCTGATACTACTATCAAAAAATTTGCAGATTTAAAGGGAAAGAAATCTGCTCAATCATTAACTAGCAACTTATCTACAATTGCAAAGAAAAATGGTGCTATTATTATACCAATCAATGGTTTTAATCAATCAATTGACCTTTTGCTTTCTAAAAGGGTAGATGCTACGGTAAATGACAGTTTATCCTACTTTGATCTAAAAAAACAAAGACCAAACATTGCTTTAAAAGTTGTTGATCAACAAGGAAATGCTCAACCAAGCGCACTTATGTTTAATAAGGGAAATAAAGAATTAGTAACTGCAGTTAACAATGCTTTATCTGATATGAAATCAGATGGTACTTATTCAAAAATTTCAAAAAAATGGTTTGGCACTGATGTGTCAAAATAAGATGGTGATATAATGAATTTAGATGTTAATACACTAAGAATACTAAACATAATTAAAGATTCTTTTTTCCCATTATTAACTGCTGGCATAAAGTTTACCATTCCAGTTGCTGTGGTTTCCTTTATTCTTGGTTCGATTGTTGCTATGTTCACGGCTCTTGGTCGTTTATCAAAATATAAATCACTAAACCTAATATCCGGCTTTTATGTATGGATAATAAGAGGCACCCCCTTACTCGTACAATTATTTATAATATTCTACGGATTACCAGCTACCGGAGTAACACTAGGAGCATTACCGTCAGCAATTATAGGTTTTACTTTAAATGTTGGGGCCTATAATTCTGAAGTAATTAGAGCTTCCATTTTATCTATACCTAAAGGTCAATGGGAGGCTGCAAGTTCAATTGGTATGACTCATACTCAATCATTACTGCGTATAATCTTGCCACAAGCGGCTAGGGTGTCTGTACCACCACTATCAAACTCGTTTATTAGTCTTGTTAAGGATACCTCACTTGCCGCTGCAATTACTTTAACTGAAATGTTTCAAATTGCACAGCAAATAACTGCAGCAACATATGAACCACTTATATTGTACTGTGAAGCAGCCTTTATATATTTGATGTTTTGTACTGTACTTTCTACCCTTCAACAGAAGATAGAGAAAAAACTTGAAAGATATGTAGCTAGATAATTGGAGGAAACACATGATTACTATTAAAAATTTGCATAAAAGCTTTGGAGAAAATGAAATTTTAAAAGGTATTGACGTGCATATAAGTAAAGGTGAAACAACTATTATTATAGGTCCTTCAGGTTCAGGTAAAACCACACTTCTTAGGTGCATGAACCTATTAGAAATACCTAACAAGGGAACAATAAAAGTTGGGAATAATGAATTAGTCTTTGGTGGAAACAAAGTTCCAACTGATAAAGAGATGTTAGTCCTACGCAAGAACACAGGAATGGTGTTTCAAGGTTTTTATTTGTTTCCTCATATGACTGTTGTTGCGAACATTATGGAGGCACTCACTACTGTACTTAAGCAACCTAAAAAGATTGCTCATGATAAAGCACTTAATCTTTTAGAAAAGGTTGGTCTTTTAGAAAAGTCACAAAGTTACCCTCATGAACTCTCAGGAGGACAGCAACAAAGAGTTGCTATAGCGCGTGCTATGGCTATAGAGCCTTCAGTATTGTTATTTGATGAACCAACATCTGCACTTGATCCAGAGCTCGCAGCCGAAGTGCTTAAAGTTATGAAAAATTTATCTCTTGAAGGTATGACCATGGTAGTCGTTACTCATAATATGAATTTTGCAAGAGATGTGGGAGACAATATAATATTTATGGATAATGGACTAATAATCGATAATGGAACGCCTTCTCAAATATTAAATAACACAACCAACATGCGAATAAAGCAATTCTTAAATTTGGTTAATGATTAAGTAACATTTGATAAGGTAAAATACATAACATACTCTATGTTCAACATGAAGAGGTATTCAGGATAATTACTATTATGTTGAATGCCTTTTTACTATTTTTTTAATAATAAACATTTATTATTAAATTTAGTTGTTAATTGGGAATTAAACCAATAGTTCACTTATAAACAAAAAGGAGGTTAAAGCATGAATATAAAAGAATTTTGCGATAAATATTCAATAGATAGGTTAGGAACAAATTCCTTAAAATGGGATGCATTAGATAAACGTTATGGTGATAAAAGATTAATTGCTATGTGGGTTGCTGATATGGAATTTAAAACACCTCAAGCTGTAATCGAAGCAATGAAGAAAAGAATTGAACATGGAATATTTGGATATTCATATGTACCTATGTCCTATTATGATGCATTTATTAATTGGGAAAAAAATGAACATAACTATGAGGTAAATAAAGAGTGGATTCGTTTCTCAACCGGTGTTGTTATTGCATTATACTGGTTTGTTAATGCATTTACAAAACCCGATGATTCAGTAATTATTATTACTCCAGTTTATTATCCCTTCCATAATGCAGTGAAAGATAATGGGAGAAAATTGATTACATCGGAGTTAATTAATACTGATGGAGTATATACTATTGATTTTGATAATTTTGAAAAGAATATTATTGAAAACAATGTTAAATTATTTATCCAATGTTCACCTCATAACCCCGTTGGTAGGGTTTGGACAGAAAAAGAATTGGACAAACTCTTGTCTATATGCAAAAAGCATAATGTGCTTGTTGTCTCAGATGAGATTCATCAAGATATTATAGTTGGTAAAAACATTCAATTTCCAGCGGCTATTGTAAGTGGGGGTAAATATGCAGATAACTTAATAACAGTTACAGCACCATCAAAAACCTTCAACTTAGCTGGATTATTAAATTCCCAGATAATCATATCTAATGAAAAAATAATGGCAAAATATGATGCTTATGCAAAAACTGTTAATAAAACAGAAGTAAATATCATGGGATTAACTGCAGCAGAAGCTGCTTATAATCATGGAAAAGAGTGGTTAAATTCATTATTAGATGTGATACGATATAATTATAATTATCTTAAAACTAACTTAAATGAAAAAGCGCCAAAAATAATTATCACTCCATTAGAAGGAACCTACCTTGCTTGGCTAGATTTACGAGGATATGTAGATCCTAAAGATACGAAAACATTTATACAAGATAAATGTAGACTTGCAGTTGATTTAGGTGAAATATTTAGTGAAAATTGTAAGGGCTTTGTTAGACTTAATATGGCTACCGACCCCAAATATGTTGAAATGGCTGTATACAATATCATAAGAAATATTACTTTATTAGAGAATAGTGAGTTTGAACATTAATCTTTTATATGATAAAGCATAAAATAATTTAATAAGTTTTTAAAGAAATTTGATTTAAAGGTATGATAAGAATTAATATAATTATAGTTAAGGGTTTAGTTAAATTTAACTAAACCCTTAACAACATAGGTATTGTCAAAGAAATATGGACAACCTAATTTTGATAATTCTATTAAGATAGACACTCTCCCATCCTAAGCGTAATTAGTTTTTGTAGCATGTGCTTTTTCTTTATTAACCATCCATATTCCTAAACAAACAAGTAATAATGCAATCATATTCTTATACTCAAAAATATTTTCTTTCAGGAATATTCCTGATAATATAGCACCAAAAATTGGTGTTAAAAAATTAAAAACAGATACAGGCCCTACTTTGTTATATTTCAAGAGTTGATTCCATAATGAAAATGCTGCTGATGATAATAAAGCTAAGTAAATTAATATTAATGAGGAGCTAAATGTGAAATTATATACTCTACCACCTAATAAGCTACCAAGTAGATTTAATATTATTCCTCCTATAAAAAGACTATAACCTGTTACTACCATTACATCCATAGTCCTCGTAAGTTTTTTCGCATAAATAGCACTTGCTGAGAAAATAAATGCTGCAATTATTATAAAACCTTCTCCCTTAAAACTGAAAGAAAAATTTAATAAGTCAGAACTAAAGTTTACAATCATAACTCCTATAAATCCTACAATACACCCAATTATTTTCTGCATATTTAACTTATCATTAGTATATATAAAATGAGCTAAAATAACACTAAAAAATGTAACCGTAGAATTCATTATAGAACTTTTGACTCCAGTTGTATTAGCTACCCCAACATAAAAAAATATATATTGCAATGCTGTTTGACTAGATCCTAAATAAAATAAACTTTTAACATTGTCCTTTGTAACATTAAATATTTTCCTTCCACATTTTTGTGAAATAATAAGTAGTACTATCCCTGCTATAATAAATCTATAGCCTGCAAATACAAATTTTGATGGAATATCACCAGTGGCTATATTAAACAATATATACCCATTTTTTATTGCAGGATAAGCACTTCCCCATAAAAAGCAACATAATGTTGCAACAATTGCCACAATTTTTTTATTTGTAAAAATATTCTTTTCATTCAAGTTAATCAAAATCCTTTCTTAATGTTTGTTATTCAACGGTTGCTAAGATATTATTATTTGATTACATTTTATGCTATTAGTAATCATGTCTAATATAATCTCATAATAACTTCCATAAGAATTATTAATATTACAATTACCACCCTTTCCACTAATCAAAAAAGGAACATCCTTGTTACAACTATTCACATTAAACTTACATTGCATCATGGTATGCATATGATGTGAAAAAATAGCACCTATTTTAGCATTAGGATTTACACTATTTCTAAATAAATTTTTCTGAATTTCTTGTAAATAATGGTAATCTGTTTGGGGTAAACTATCATTGATACCTTTCATTCTAAAAGTGTTATGAAAATCAATTAAATAGATATTATTGGGGTTCATTTTTTTTAGTAAATCAATATCCTCATTCTTTTTTTGTGAAAAATATGAATATATAATTGGTTTTGAATCTATTGATTCAAAGCAGTAATGTGTATTTAGATAAATATACCTAACCTTTGTGCCAGGTATACATATATCACCTCTGGTATTTCCAATAAATTTATGAAAGTTTTTAGTATTAGATTCAGTTTTCAATATATCATAATTATGATTTCCTATGGAAACGAAAACTGGAATACCTTTATGTATTAACTCATCATATGTTAATTTGTAAAAAAGTTTAAAACTTAATTCATCATTTCCATTATTAACAACATCCCCACCATGTATTATAAAATCAGGTTTAAAATAGCTACTTTCTATTCTATCATTAATTTTCATTAATATTTTATTGTATAAGAATGCATTTTTCTCAAGATAACTATCTGTATTATATATAACATGGCTATCCCCTAAAACAATAAACCTTAATAATCTCCCTTTAATTAATTTATTGCTAAGTATATCCTTTGATATTTCATTTAATGGTTTTATATTCAAATATGTCATAATAATCACCTTCTTTTTTTTAATATAACACATATAATTAAATTATCTCTTGCGGAGCTGTAAAATTATACCTTAATATTTAATTAAAAACATATAGATTAGAAAACCATTCATCATTTGTGGTACGGTTCACCACTTATTATTCTAAATGATCTATACACTTGTTCTAAAAGTATTACCCTAAATAACTGATGTGGAAAAGTCAGCTTAGAAAAACATAGTTTGTAATTCGACCTTTCTAAAACAGCCTCTGATAAGCCTAATGAGCCTCCAATAATAAAAGCTACATTACTCTCACCCCTTATTCCTAGATCCTTTATAAAACCTGACAGCTCTATTGAGGATAACATCTTGCCCTTTAACTCCAATGCAATCACAAACATATTATCCTTGATTTTCGAAAGAATAATATCTCCTTCTTTTTTTCTTATTAATACATTTTCCTTTTCAGAAGCATTATCTGGTGTTTTTTCATCCCCTAATTCAACAACACTAAGCTTACAGTACCTAGTTAGTCTTTTTGTATATTCATCGATTGCGCTTTTTAAGTATTTCTCTTTTATTTTTCCCACACAAATTACAGTTATGTTCATTCTGCTTCTCCCTTATTTAACTTATATTAATATTATAATACATCTCCACCAAACATCACATAATCCAAAAAGAAATAAACCCTGCCACAAAGTGCAAAGTTTTTACTATAGTTAATTATTTTACAAAATTATACTGAGACTATTTTCCACAACATTTTTTATACTTTTTCCCGCTTCCACAAGGACATGGATCGTTTCTGCCAATTTTATTATTATTAACTACCATTTTAGAATCTCTATAATTTCTTTGAATTTCTTTTCTTTTTTCCTTTGAAAAAATACCTTCCCATTGTGGTAATTCATACAAATAATCTGCTTTTGCATCTAACATATTAAAATAAAGTTTTTCAAAATCTATTTTAAAATTTACTTCTGTGTCAGCTTCAGTTTCTTCTAGTACAACAGGTTCTAAAAGACTATCATTTATGCCATCAGTAAATCCCATAAAATATATATTCGATACTTCAAAATATTTTGCAAGTTCGTCCATTGTACCCTTAACTTCATCTTGATATTTTGATAATACTTTAGTATATATGCGTTTTTCAATTTCTCCATAATCATGCCAAAATGCAGGTTCCCCTCGACGTTTAACATAATCAACCACCATATCTGTCCATTCCTTATATAAACTCATTCTTTTTCTCCTCCTAATAATACTGTATTTATTATAATCAATTTTTCACTTATTCTCAACTTACATATTTATATTTTCCAATTATATAAGATATTTTCCAATTATATAAGATATTTATACTTTTTATCTATACATTATTTTTTTATTGGAATAATATTATTTTTTTATTGGAATAATATTATCTTTAGTAAAAGGCTTAGATATATTAAAATTCCCACCTATAGTATTGATGTCTTTATTCTCCATTGTAATTTTCACCTTTTTTACTGATGCTAATTGAGTTAGTGATGCTGCTATACTTTTTAGACAGCTTCCCTCTTTTACTACAGACATACTCATTTTAGCCTCTTTACTTAAATTCACATAAGCAATGCTATCTTTAATAGAAAAGCTAAGTAGCCTAGTCTCTTTAGGAAGTATTGGCTTTAACTCACTTTTAACCGTAGGTCCTTTTATTAGTTCTTGCATAATAGTTTCTCCAATAAGCTCTTCTTTATTAATAAGTCTTTCATCTTTAACAACTTGAATAGTAGACCCATCTTTAGAACCATCAAAATAAACTCCTAATTGAACAAAACCCTCTTTTTCTAAAGGAAGCTTAAGATTTTCAAGCTTTTCTTTATTTGTAACACTTTTATCATCTTTTTTTTCACAACCCCCAAAAGACAATGTTGAAACAACTAGAATAGAACATAATAATATCTTGATTGTCTTCTTCATATTAGATCTCTCCTTCAAAAATCAATTACATCACTTGGCATATCTCGTTTAGCTAAGTTCAGAGAAATATCCCTACCTACCTCAATATAATTGTCTTTAAGAATGTTAAGTACTGTCTGATAAGCTAGTTCAGGAAAATTATTAGTTTTACTTAAATGTCCTAATATAATATGTTTTCTTTTGTCATTCATTATTTCAACTATAGCTTTACCACATGCATCATTTGATAAGTGACCGACATCACTTAATATTCTTCTTTTTAAAGGATACGGATATGGACCAAACTTCACCATTTCTACATCATGATTGCTCTCTAGAAGTATTACATCTGCATCTTTAATTATAGTCTTAACTTCATCTGAAAAATATCCTAAATCTGTCGCTATACATGCTTTCTTATTCCCACTATATAAAGCATATCCTATAGGTGCTGCAGCATCATGTGATATATTATAATTGGCAATATGCATGTCCATTATATCAACAGAATTACTATCAATTATTTTTATATTATGTTCCTTCACATTACCTATCTTAGTTTTCATAGCTTCCCAGGTATTTTCATTTGCGTAAATTGGTATGTCGTATCTTCTAGAAATAACTCCAGCACCTTTTATATGATCGGAATGTTCATGCGTAATAAAAATGCCATCAATATCGTTAGGATTTTGATTTATGTGCTTAAGTGCACTTTCAATACTCTTCCCCGTCATACCAACATCCACTAAAATCTTTGCGTTTTTCGACGCAACAAATACACTATTTCCACTACTTCCACTATATAATGGACAAAAAATCATAACTGTCTCCTTTGATTATAAATTGTTATATGCTAACTCTTTTTATGTCTGCCCCTATATTTCTAAATTTTTCCTCAATATTAGGATAGCCTCTATCAATATGTTCAATACCTAAGATTTCCGTAGTACCTTCTGCTATAAGCCCTGCTATAACTAAGCATGCTCCAGCTCTTAAATCTGATGCCCTAACCACTGTTCCTACAAGCTTTTCCACTCCATCAACAGTAGCAACAGTTCCTTCTACTTTTATGTTAGCACCCATTTTTTTCAGTTCATCAACTTGTTTAAATCTAGATTCATAAATACTTTCATTTATTATACTTCTACCCTCTGAAATACATAACAATGCATTCATTGGTTGTTGCACATCTGTTGGAAATCCTGGATATGGCAAAGTTTTAATGTTTACAGCCTTGAGTCTTCCCTTAGCCTTAACCGTAACACTGTCTCCTCCTTCAATTACCTCTGCTCCCATTTCCATAAGTTTTGCAGAAATAGATTCAAGATGTTTTGGGATAACATTATTTACAGTTACTTCACCACCACAAGCTGCTACCGCTATCATAAAAGTACCAGCCTCAATCTGATCTGGAATTACACTATACGTACATCCTGTTAATTCCTTCACGCCTATAATTCTTATAACATCCGTTCCTGCGCCTTTAATATTAGCTCCCATAGAATTTAGGAAATTAGCTACATCAACAACATGTGGTTCCTTTGCAGAGTTCTCCAAAATGGTTGTGCCTTCAGCTAGTGTTGCAGCTGTCATTACATTTATTGTCGCTCCTACACTAACAACATCAAAATAGATGCTAGTCCCAATTAATTTATCAGCCTCGACATTCACTGCTCCATTTTCAACAGAAACAGTTGCTCCGAGTGCCTCAAAACCTTTTATATGTTGATCAATTGGTCTAACCCCTATTGGGCAACCACCTGGAAGTGCTACTCTAGCCTTTTTAAACCTAGCTAGAAGTGCTCCAATCAAATAATAAGATGCTCTCATTTTTCTTACATCTTCTGTATTAGCATCTATACTAGTTATATTAGTACTATCTATTGTAACTGAATCTTTTTTTCTCTTTATATTGCAACCCAAGCTTCCAAGTATTCTTTCAATACAATTTACATCTTCTATATCCGGAATATTCTCAATGATACATTTACCTTTGCTTGCTATTATAGCTACTGGTAGAATTGCTACTGCTGCATTTTTTGCACCGCTTATTTCAACTTGACCAAGGATATGTTTACCCCCGCTAATTACCAATTTATCCATATTTGTATCATCCTCACTATATATAATATATTAAGTACTTTTATTTCTACATACAACTCAAGTATACCATAAGTACATTGTATTTTAACATTTATTTTAAATTATTAAATTATATTATTTTATTTATCAAATATTTTATCGAAACATTTATATCTACTTTAAAAACAATATAAAAATCACCCGTGAAACCACGGGTGATTTTTATATTGTTTTTCATTATTTCATAGATTTAAAGCTTGCACAGTCTGTACATTCTGGTGTTTTAGCAACACTTTCATGTTTTACAACCTCAATTTTATTTAGAGTACAATAATTATCATCTGTACAATGAAATTTACATTCCCCTACTACACACCCTATACTGTCATTATGATTCATAAAAAAACACCTCCATTTATTTGCTACTTTAATATTATTAGCATAACTATATTTATTTATTCTAATAAATATATTGTTTATATTATTATCTTTCAAATAAGTATAAATATTATTATACATAAATTTACATTGAAATTACAAATTCTAAAAATTATGTTATAATACACTTATATTTATTCATAATAATATTAACCAATATTGGTTATTAATTTTACATGGAGGAAAAGAATGAAATATTTTTTAGTCGCACTATTTGATGATCTATCTAATACAACAGTTCAAAATATACAAAAAGATATTTGTAGAAAATATAAACTATATAAGAGTTCCCCTAATCTTTATGTCACTATAAGTACAGTAACAAATCCTGATTTAGAAAAACTAGATGTTATTGTTTCTAAGATTTTAGCTCCTTATAAACATTTTAAGATTGGCATAAATAATAATATTGTTTTAAGCGAGAATTTTAGTCAAGTTAATCTCAAGGTAGATGACCAGGGATATATATATCGCCTAGCAAGAAATATTACTGAGTCTTTAGATTTGCATGGTTTTAATGTTAAAACTGACGATAATAATATTAATCTGCGTATTCTCCTCGCAAATGCTAACCACATCATTAAGAAATCGTATAATGCTGGTACAATTTATATTGATGATACTTTAAATAAAGATGATTTTTATAAATTTGTAAAGGTTTCTAGGATTGAATTGTGGAAACAAGTTAACAATAAAAAAGAAATATTAGTTAAAACTTATGCATTAAGAGAATACTAAAAACTATACATTCCTATTTAGGTTTGAGGGGGAAATCAATGATATATTACTTAGTTGGCTTATTTGATAAAGTTTCTTATAAATATATGGAGTCTATACAAAAATCGCTATGTGAAAAGTATAACCTATACAGTTCTGAAACTAATTTGCCTAAACTTCATATAACTCTAGAGGTAATAACTGATCCTTGTCTTTACGACTTGGATGTCTCTCTAAAAAATATTATTAAAAATTATTCAAAATTTGAATTTAAATTGAATGGTGTAATATGTTTTGATCCACCCTACAAATCCGTAAACCTAAACATTAAGAATGAAGGTATCATATATGAATTATCTAAAAAGATAAATTATAATTTAAATCTACAAGGTTTTAATGTTAGAAAGCACATTGAAGATTGGAATTTGCATATTTCATTGGCGAACACCACATTTGCTGATAGAGAATGGTCTAACAGCGAATATTTAGCAGCTTGCAATTTAGCTAAGGATGAAAACTTTTCCAAAACTATAACTGTTGACACTGTAGAACTTTGGAAACCTATAAATAATAATAACGAAATGGTGGTTAAACAATATGAACTTACAAAAATTATTTCAGATGCAAAACACATTAGACCATAGAATTGAGACGCAACATCACCTTGAAGGTGTTCCTCTATTACATAAGAAAATATTATCACTTCAAGTAGAATTTGGAGAGCTCGCTAATGAGACTCGTTGCTTCAAATTTTGGAGTACTAAAAAGCCCTCAAGTAACGATGTTATTCTTGAGGAATATGTAGATTGCCTCCACTTTATATTAGGTCTAGGAATTGAAAAAGACTTCCAAGACATCACTCCAGAAATTAAGAATGTTACCTCTGAATTATCTGAGCAATTTTTAAACTTATATATAAATGTTGCAGATTTTATCAAATGCCCTTCTATAAATAACTATTTAAACATATTTGAAAATTTTCTAACTCTAGGTGAAAATTTAGGTTTTTGTGAAGATGATATAGAAAATGCATATTTACATAAAAACAAAATTAATCACGAGAGGCAAAACAACGGTTACTAATTCACATATCTTTTAAAAAAACACTCCATATATCACAATAATTATCTTTTTTAATATTACATTACATTCTGGGTAAGCTACACTAGAGGAGTGTGATTGTAATTGGGTATAATATTTTCTATTATTGCAGGCATATCTATGAGTCTTCAAGGTGTTTTCAATACAAGAGTAAGTGAAAAAATTGGTCTTTGGGAAACTAACGTATTTGTCCAAGGTACAGGGTTAATTTTAACCTTCATAATACTGCTTATAGCTGGAAATGGTAATTTTAAAGCTATAAAAGAAGTAAATAAATTATATTTGCTAGGTGGAGCCTTGGGGGCTATAATTATATTTTCTGTTATGCTAGGAATATCAAATATGGGACCAACTTGTTCCATCTCAATTATACTAGTTGCACAACTACTGGCCGCTGGTATAATTGATAGTTTTGGAATGTTTGGAGCCCAGCAAATTAAATTTGCCTTATCTAAGTTCGTAGGCCTTGGAATAATGGTTGTAGGTATAATAGTTTTTAAATGGGAATGCTAACTACTTTCTTATGCATTAACATATTTTTATGTTTCACATATACTATAATATTGTAACAATACATTAGGAGGCATACATGTTTTCCTTCAAAAATAAATTGGAACCTGCATTACGATATGCTTTGCAGAGTAATCTATATGAAAATTATAGAGTAATAATACACTGCAAATCACTTGAGGATAAAACTGTAAATAAAATTAAATCTTTGAAATGTGAAATTATACGTAATATTCCTTCTATAAATTGTATATGCGCTATTTTGACCTCTAGTGCTATTAATAGATTACTAGAATATCCACAAATATCATACATTATACTTGATTCTTATGCTTATTTGTGTGCGAGTAGTATACTCGCAGCTAATGGAGTATCCATTCAGACGAGTTATGAATTAACTGGAAATGGAATCGGCATCGGCATAATTGATAGTGGCGTATACCCACATTGTGATTTAATAAATCCAAGCAATAAGATTAAAAAATTTAAAGATTTAGTTAACAATTTAACCTATCCTTATGATGATAATGGTCATGGAACCTTTGTTAGTGGATTAATTTGTGGTAGTGGTTACGGGTCTAAAGGTATGTATAAAGGAGTTGCTAAAAATAGCCATCTTTATATGATTAAAGCCTTTAATAAACTAGGAAAAGGTTTCATATCTGATGTTTTACTTTCTTTAGAAACCATAATTAATGAAAGTAGTGACTTCAATATTAAGATTATTTGCCTTCCTTTTGAAACCTTCGAAACTAATGAATTTATACTATCTTTATTCTCTAAGCTTTTTGACCTTGCAATCTCAAAAGGCTTAGTTGTAATCGTGCCTAGCGGAAGTAATCAAAATGTTAGAAGTTCTATAAGAGGCATTGCAACTCTTAGTAATTGCATAACTGTGGGTGGTTATAATAGCTTGAGTAATCCAGAAATATACGAATATTCTTCTTGTGGTCCTTTTAACAAAATTGATAAACCAAACTTAATTGCTGCCTGTGTAGATATTTGTTCCCTAATTTCTGATACCGAATTCGTATCAGAAAAAAATGGTGTGAAACTCTATCCAGCATGTATTACTAAACTATATACAACCTACACTGGAACATCTTGCTCTACCGCTTTTATAAGTGGTATATGCGCTCTACTCTATGAGAAAAATATAAATTTATCCTTCAAAGATATATTGGCATTGCTAAAAGTTTCTTCAAGTTTAATGAATTTCCCTAAATATATGCAAGGAGCTGGTATTTTAGATCTAACAAAATTACTACCTTAACTAATTCACTCAATATCATATATATTATGCAAAATAATTTAAGGCACATATATCAATATGTGCCTTAATCATCCATGCCTATATATTATAATAATTCTTTCCTAAGTAAATCTAGTAACTGCATAGTTGCTTTCTCTCGAACTTTCTGCCTATTACCAACTAATTTAAGCATTTTAGTTTTAACTTCCCCATTTATATATAAACCTACATACACAAGTCCCACTGGTTTTTCTTTGCTTCCACCGCCTGGGCCTGCAATTCCTGTGGTTGAAAGTCCAATACTAGCACCTGACGTCCTTGCTATGCCTGAGGCCATTTCTGCTGCTACTTCACTACTTACTGCACCATATTTATCTAAGGTTTCTTTTTCAACTCCTAATCTACTGATTTTAGCCTCATTACAATAGGTTACAGCTCCCTCAATAAACGCAGAAGATATTCCCGGGTAGTTTATAAGCGATGATGCTACCATTCCTCCTGTGCAAGATTCAGCTGTAGCTATAGTTAATTTTTTATTCACTAACATTTCACCAATTACATTTTCTAATGTTGTATCTCCTTCACCATAAATGTTATTACCAAGTCTGCTACGTATTTCGTTTTCCATTGGCACAATTAATTCTTTGCCTTCCTCTTTGGTATTAGCCTTCGCAGTAATTCTAAAGGTTACTTCTCCTGCTTTAGCGTAAGGTGCCACCGTTGGATTGGTTTGGTTATCCATTATGTCTTCTAACATTTCTGCTGCCGTGCTTTCCCCAACTCCAATAACTCTAAGCACTTTTGAGACTAATATGCCTTGCTGAAACTTTTTAAGATAAGGAACTACAGATTCCTCAAACATAGGTTTCATTTCCCAAGGTGGTCCAGGTAACAAAATAACTATTTTTCCGTTTTCATCTATTATACATCCTGGTGCTGTGCCATTATTATTGGGAAGTATAATCGCATCTTTTGGAAAATACGCCTGTTTTTTATTGCTCTCTACCATTGGTCTATTACTATCTTTAAAATAATCCTCAATAATTTTTAAAGATGCTTCATGAACCACACTTTTCTTCTTAAAATACTCAAAAGCTACTTCCTTAGTTAAATCATCTTTTGTAGGTCCAAGTCCACCTGTAGCTATAACTAAGTCAACTCTACTAAAGGCTAATGTGTATGCCTCTAAAAGTCTTTTTGTATTATCTCCAACTACTGACTGATGATAGACAGTTACCCCTAAATCTGCAAGTCTCTTAGCAATATATTGTGCATTTGTATTAACTATATCCCCAAGCAATATTTCTGTCCCAACCGCTATTATTTCTGCTTTCATAATAGATTCCTCCTCTTAATTGTTTTTTATGTATCATTACATAATTAAATAATTAAAATACCTAATAACATTTAGTACCCTTTTTTAAATCTACTATATTTGTTAATTTTTCATGACGTATATATCTTCTCATGTTTTCAAATATAGTCTTAAACCTTCTTTCATTTCTCATCTCTGATATCCAAGAATTATGAGAAGTTAATATAACATTATTTAAATTCCATAATGGGTTGTCTTTCTCTAATGGTTCTTTTTCATATACATCTAGAGCGGCACCCGCTAACTTACCGTTTGTTAGATTTTTAATAAGACATTGCTCATCAACAATACTGCCTCTAGCTACATTTATAAAATAACTTTCATCCTTCATTTCAATGAATTCATTTTCATTAATTAAGTGATAAGTTGCTTTAGTATACGGCAAAGTAACCACAATCACATCACATAATTTTAACATTTCATGACGTTCACTCATGCAGTAACATCTATTGAAATATTCAATAGCTCTGCCATTTGTATTTACACCTAATATGGTTACACCAAATCCTTGAAATCTCTTTGCTGCTTCTGAGGCTATGGTTCCTGTTCCTATAAATCCTATAGTTTTACCATATAACTCATGAATACTCGTATCTGTCTTCCACTTTTTATTTCTTTGATTTTCATATAATCCCTTACTGTTTTTATAAAGTTCTAAGGTTTTTAATACAATCCACTCCCCCATAGGTATACTATAACCTCCATTATTGTTTGTAATTATAATAGATTTACTTTTAACATACTCCATGGGCAATTGATCAATTCCTATACTAGATAATTGAATCCATTTCAGATTTTTCATTTTTTTTATATCAAGAGTTTTAAAAGGATTATAACAAACTAAAACTTCTACATCTGCAAGTTCTTCACTATAAACTAAACTTTGCTCTGAAATCACCTTTATATCATACCCAAAATCTTCTATATCTTTTATTTTATTTCCTCCATAGTTATATGTAAAAAGTGCCTTTGTAGCCATGTTATATCCCCCTTTGAAAAAAAAGGTGCCATAAGGCACCTTATTTAAATACATTTACAATATTTGTAAATATATCCTTGTTATCTTTAAGTTTAGTTTCATTACCTAATATACAAAAACAGTCTTCTTTTATAATATCACTTAGTAGATTGTTAAAAGACCTAATGTCTTCTGGCTTTGTATCTAATACTTCTTGCCTTTCCTCTTGTCTTTGAGCCTCTGAAATACCTCTTATATAATATGCTGTAGCCCTCTCACCCTTCATAGAAGGAGTTAATGGTGAATCAAGTTCACTAATTGTTCCTATAATATATTTGGTCATCTCTCTTTCAGATGCCTCAAAACTTCCTATATAATCACATATTCCGTCATAAGCTTTCAATGTCTCTTGAACATTAGGATCTCGATAAGAAACAAAAACTATGTTACCGCTTCTAGCTATGTTTGCGAATCCACCATATGCACCACCTTGTACACGTACTCTGTTCCATAAATAGTCAAGACTAGCTATAGTTTTAAGTACAAGCATCTTGCCTGAATAAGAATAGCCCTTCTTAATGAAATTGTATCCCTTAGCTACATACTGAACATCTGATGATGTTAATAATCCTTCATTGTCTTTGCTAAGTTCAAAATCATATGAAACGTCTGGTAATTTTTTATCTTCTAAAATGTTTATAACTTTGGGAAGTTCAGTAGCAAAAACATTATATATATCTTCTTCCCCTGTAACACTTATAATTAGATTGTTTTTGTTAAATATAACCTTTGATACCTTATTTAAATTTTTAATTATCTCTTCATATTTATTATCAAAATCTCTTTCGATTTCATTTATAAATTTATAAAAAGATATTCCAGTAGTTTTTTCTATATAAGCTGAAGCTGGCGAAAAATAAGAAGTAAGCCTTCCTGCTGCAACCATATGTCCTCTATCAAGGATTTTCATTTCATACCTTGATTTGAGTTGTTGAATTAGCTCTTTTAAACGTTTTTTTTCATCAAACTTAGAAAGACTGATTATCTCTGCTATAATATCAAATAATTTAGGAATTTTTTCTGATAATGCTTTAGCCTTTACTACTAACTTAGTGCTGTATTGCTCAAAATTTTCACTTTCACCATATACATCTGTAGTAAAATGAATTCCTCCAGTATTAATATTAATTTCATTAGATAAATCTGAGTAATTAGTATATTTAGTACTCACTCTTCCTAAAATAGTTGATAGTAACGTTATATAAGGCAGTAACTTCACATCTACTTTTTTAGCATCAAATAGCATATTTATATAAGCAATCTTATTAGTAAATATATCATGCGATAATACCTTTACTCCATGCTCATCTTTTACATCGATTGGTAAATGCTCTACCTTATTTTCAATATCCGAAAGTTCAAGTAAAGGAATTGTTTCAAGTACCTCTTTCGTATCCGGCGTCATTTGTCTTTTTTTAAGAGATTTTGTACTCTGCACAAGTTCCTCTATTTGTTTTTGAGAAAGACTGTTTTTATACTTTTCTAACTTTTCATCTACTGCATTAGACTTTTGTTCCGCTAACCCTTTTTTGCCATTCAAAATTACTATAGAACTATGGGTATTATCTATTAAATACTCCTCTATTAGGTCTTCAAAATAATTAGTAGTTAGAGCTGATTTTATTTTACTTAGATAACTTTCATACTCTAAATGCATAATTGGATCTTTGTCATAAAGCCAACTATCCATACTGGTTATATAGTAATATAGTCCCTTTGGAAAGCCACCTAAATCAGCCTCTCTTAACTTAAATTCAGTAATATTAATACATGCTTCTATTAATTTTTTATCTATTCCCTCTTTAACTAATTTCTTTAAAGTTGTAAGTACAACTTCCTTAAATTTTTCTTTTTCACTTTCATTAGAGTTTTTAACTATTATACTAAACACTGGTTGTAATATACTATTATCAAAACTACCAAATACATCTTTACCTATTCCTGCATCTACAAGTACTTTCTTTAAAGGTGCTGCAGCACTCTCGAGTAATAAATACTCTAGAATTTCAAGAGCTAGATGTAATTCTGGTTTGCTAACATTATCACCTGCTACAAAATTTAAGCTTAAGAAAGTTTTTCCTTGTTCATCATCATCTCGCGATATAGGATAATCCATCTTAACTTCTTTCATCTTACTAAATGGTTTCTGAAGTTCAATATCTGAGTCTACTGATATTTTATCAAAATTATTTAAATATTCTTCACTAATAAATTTTAACTGTTCATCAATATTTCCATCACCATATAGGAATATATAACTATTAGAGGGATGGTAATATTTTTTGTGAAAATCTAAAAACTCTTTTTGTGTTAAATCTGGTATGTTTTCTGGATCTCCACCAGATTCAACTCCATAAGAAGTATCTGGGAACAAAGATTCTTGGATTTTTCGCATAAGACAACCTTCTGGTGAGGAAAATGCGCCCTTCATTTCATTATAAACTACACCTTTATATGTTAATTTATCATCCTTGTTCTCTAATTCATAATGCCAACCTTCTTGCATTAGTATTTCTGGCTGAGAGTATATATTTGGATAAAAAACTGCATCTAAATATACATCCATAAGATTAAAAAAGTCTTTTTCATTTTTACTAGCTAAAGGATATATTGTTTTATCTGAAAAAGTCATAGCATTTAAAAATGTATTTAAAGACCCTTTTATTAACTCTACAAACGGCTCCTTAGTTGGAAACTTTTTAGAACCACATAACACTGAATGCTCAAGTATATGTGGTACTCCATTACTATTTTCAGGTGGTGTTCTAAACCCTATAGAAAATACCTTGTTATCATCATCATTCTCTACATGAAATAGTCTAGCTCCACTCTTCACATGCTGGAATAATCTTGTAACTGAATTTATTTCTTTTATATTTTTCTCCTCGATTAACTTAAAACCATGATATGTACTGCCAATCGTAAATTTCATTTGTCTCCTCCTCATACTTTCCTTAAGTGTTTCATTTCTTGAAATATTGCTAAAACTAACATGCAATATACAACCAATATTAAAAATATCCTATTATATTAATTATACACCATTTTATTCCTTGTTACTAACACCATAGATTATAATATATCTCTATTCTTCCTCATTTAAATTTGTATATACTATAGATAACTTAAAATTTATATTTCTATAGTATTTAAGCAAAATTTTTTCTTTGTTTATTACATAAAAACTATTTTCATTAAACTATTTATATGTATATGTGTAAATTATTGTTTTCATTATACTTATGTGTGTATTAAAAATATACATGCATAATTAAATGCCTTACTATTATTTTAAATACTTACTATAATATTTATATTTTAAGTGAATAATAAGAAACATTAAAGAAATAATAACTTTATATATATATAATTAGTGCTAATAATCATTTATGTGTTTTCAATGTTAAAACTGCATGGCTTAACCCTAGTATAAGTGCTTTAAGGATGGTGATTACTTGACTTACGAATATCAATCTTCTAAATTAAATGCTATTGTTTTGAGCCCTAAATTTATAAATATAGTTTCACTAAACCAACAAATGATTGTCGAATTAGATGAGTCTCCTTCTACTGGATATTGTTGGTACTTTAGTGTCTCTAATCCCTCAGTAATTGACTTAGAATATAAAAGAATATTTAATTTTAATAAACCAAATATAATCGGAGGAAGTCAGCAAATTATTTGGAGATTTAAATGTTTGAAGTTAGGTGAGTCTAAGATACATTTTTCATACTATAAAAGTTGGAATAGAGATCATCCCCCCTTAGATGAATATATATATATAATAAAAGTAGAATAGAATTTTTTATGAATTTTGTGCATAAAAAAATACCCCTAAGAGGTATCTTTAAATATGTTATATTATTAATACATATGATAAAAAATAATAAGTAAAAATAACTATTGTAAAAACTTAATATTTTTTAAGTTAGTATTTCGTATCCAGTTTGGGTAACAAGTATAGTATGTTCCCACTGAGAAGATAATGAACCATCTACAGTCACAGCTGTCCAATCATCATCGAGTACTTTTGTCTCTGGACTTCCAACATTAATCATAGGTTCAATAGTAAAAGTCATATTGGGAAGTATTACCATTCCCTCACCCTTATTGCCTACATGGGCTACAAATGGTTCTTCATGAAATTCTAATCCAACACCATGACCACCATAATCATATACTACTGAATATCCGAGACTTTCTGCATGTTGTTGAATAGCATATCCTATATCTCCAAGTGTATTAAAAGGCTTAACCTGTTCTATACCTAAGTCTAAACATTCTTTTGTTACACGTACCAAATCTTCTGCCTCTTTAGACCCTTTTCCTATTACATACATTCTACTGGCATCACCATAATAGCCATCTAATATACAAGATACATCTACATTAATTATATCTCCATCTTTTAAAATTGTTTCACAAGGTATGCCATGACATATTACATTATTAATAGATGTGCATACACTTTTAGGAAAATCACCATAACCTAGTGGTGCTGGATATGCATTATGAGAAACTGTATATTCATGAACCCAAGTATTAATTTCTTCTGTAGTTACTCCAACCTTTATTTTTTTACCAACCATATCGAGTATATCATGCGTTAATACACAACTTTTTCTTATACCTTCAATTTGTTCCTCTGTTTTCATAATATCTCTAGGTATTTCATACCCTACTTTTTCCTCTATATTACTTATAAATTTATCCTGATCCATATGACATCTTTTATACTTTTTACCACTGCCACACCAACAAGTATCATTTCGTGATAATTTGTCCATTACATTTCCTCCTAAATAAAATTATTTAAAGCATTAATTTTAACTACAAATTAGTTATAACATCTTACTTATTATTCTCTAAGGTGCATATGTATATTTTTATTTTTAAATATTCATAAACTATTAAGTTTTCATCGTATATTAATGATTCACCTTTCATTATAGTTCATAATTCTAATTATTAACCGTTATTTTAAAAAACTCTTTTTATAATATCATTAATAATTACATTTAAATACATTATATGTAATAACCAATTTAATTTTATAACTTTCTTATTTACATGCTTATTAAACGTTATAAAAGAACATTCTAATTAACGAATGTCCTTATTATTAATAATTTATTGTTACGATTTGATTAAATCTAAATTCTGGATATTATTTAATATATAATCTCTTTTAAGATACTCGTATTTATTAGCACTTGCTTTGGCTACTAAATTGTTATTCGCTATTTCTGTAGCTTCTTCAATGCTTTTAGCCTTAAATATTATAGTTCCACCATTTCTATTATACATTCCCCCACAAATCAAATATTTAGAAGAGTGATTATCCTTATCTGTATTGGTAGAATAAGTGATTGCTAAACTGTCATTACCTTTTTGTGAATAATTAATCTTAACCAATAAATCTTTTGTTTCCATTTGTTTTACCCCCCAGTTAAATAATCTAGTACTCTCGGAAACTCTCAAGCCATTGCTAATTCTAGGTTCATTTTTATGCATATATCAACTTCACCCCAGAATTTCTTCGAGCTTTCTATATTGAGGATAGCATAGGTAATCTAAGCTATCCTTAGTATTATTGATTTATTTAAATTAAATAGTATGTAATAAGACTTGACAGTAGTAAAAATTTCGCAAAATGAATTGTGTATATTATTACCATTTTTCATTTATAAGGAGTGATTTTTATGTTAACTGTTAAGGCTTCACATACTCAATATCAAAATTTTGTTGAAACATTTTTAGAAGAATTCTTTA
>NZ_JAHLEC010000037.1 GCF_018861705.1 Clostridium psychrophilum
CTTCTTCAGAATAGCCAATTTTACTCACCATGTTTTATTGCTCCTCTCGTAAAGCCTATACAGTATAGTATACTATATTTCTCTCTACGACAACTATCTTAACACATAGGGTAACAGTAATTATTGCAAACAAAGTTTGTATTGATGGACAGTCTAATTGTGGTTAGAAGAATTACAATTAGTAAGTGTTTATATAATACTCGCAGCAACATTCTTTATTATTTTAAAATTAGATAATTCTATTGAATGGGGGTAATTTTATGGGACTTGATAATACCAATATAGTTATAAAAAAGCAGTATAATATAAAAGCTACTATGGCTGTGCTACTATTCGGAGGGTTTCTATCACTATTCAATGAAACCATATTAAATGTAGCCTTTGCACCACTTATGATAGATATGAATATTGTAGCTTCCACTGTGCAGTGGCTTTCCACAGGGTATGTGTTAGTAGTTGGCATTCTAATACCTGTAACAGCTTTCCTTATCCATAGCTACACTACAAGGCGACTATATTTAACTGCAATGATATTGTTTTTATTAGGAACACTAATGGCTGTAATCTCTTCCTCTTTTACTGCCCTTCTTATTGCAAGAATGATACAAGCCACAGGTACAGGAATGCTAGTACCTATAATGATGAATACTGCTCTTACAATATCAGCTCCTGAAAAACGTGGCTCAACCATGGGATTATGTGTTTGTGCAATTTTAATAGGACCAGCACTAGGTCCGGTGGTTTCAGGAATATTATTGCAATTTTTTCAATGGCAATCACTATTTATTATATTAATTCCATTTGTTCTTGTGTCAATAATTGGTGGTATATTGTTTTTACAAAATGTCTCCAAAATAACAAAACCTAAAATTGATTTTCTATCTATTATGCTATCAACTATAGGCTTTGGTGGCATAATATATGGTATAAGTTCTATAAATGACGCATCAGCAAATAGATCAGTTGTTATTGCATCGTTTACTGTTGGACTAATAGGATTAATTTTTTTTACTAAGCGTCAATTATTCTTAAAGGAACCAATGTTAGAATTACGTGCATTTAAGCGTCCAATGTTCTTTTTATGTATAATACTTATTATAATTATACAAATGGTTCTATTCTCAATGAATGTATTATTACCACTCTTATTGCAAAATGGTTTAAATACGACTCCGCTAACTTCAGCTCTTGTCTTACTTCCATCGGTTCTTATTAGCGGGCTAACGACACCATTTGCTGGTAAAATTTTTGACAAAATAGGTGGAAAAAAAATAATACCCTTTGGAATTTCAATAATTTGTATTTTTATGTGGTTATTATCCCGTGTTGAACCAACAACTACTGCGAAAACGATCTCCATATTATATTGTTTTGTAGGTTTTGGCGCAGCACTTGTGATACTATCTTCTCAAACAACTGCACTTAATCAATTATCAAGCGAAAACCAAGCTGATGGTATCGCTATAACAAGTACTTCAATGCAGATAGCAGCAGCAATTGGTTCAACCTTATTTATAGGTCTTATGAGTTCAGGTCAGAATAAATTTTTATGTAATACACTCACTGTAAATCTTCATGAAAATAATATTAAAGCACTATATAGTGGTTTCCGCTATTCCATGACAATTGCGGTCATAATCATTTTAATTAGTCTTATACTATCTTTATTTATAAGACAAGAATCTAAAAAGTAACAGTGTATCTTATATTAGAGGTAATTATACTAACTTATTAAAACTTATTAGAAAATTCTAAAAAATCAATTGATAAGAAAATAATATATAATTTATAAAAAGTACACAAAATAATTTAAATAGACACAATATTGACATCTCTCTGACATTATTTGTGGGCATAACTATTAAAACAAAGAAGTTATAAAAACAAATTAATGAGGAGAGATTAAAATGGAAAATAAATCTTTAAGAACTAAAATATTAACTGGATTAATTACCGGCGGCATGCTTATATCATCTGTTAGTACAACTTTTGCTTCTACTAATACAACATTAACCGTTCATAAAAAAGAACATTCAAATGTTGAATGTAGACAAATGGAAATTAAAAAACAACAAGGATTAGATTCAGATTTAAAAAAGCTTATAACAAACAAGACTCTAACTCAAGATCAAGCAAATAAGGTCAAATCTGCTATAACTAAAGGTCAAGCTTTAAAAAAAGCAGATTTCAAGAAAATTAGAACAATGACTGAAGTGCAACGTAAAACATATATGAATAGCAAAAGAATAAATCATGTAAATCCTTTAAAGTCTCTTGTTGACAATGGTACTATAAGTCAGTCTCAAGCAAACAAGGTAATCATTACATGCCATGAAAATCATCACGGCTCTCACCATCATAATCATAATAAAGCAAATAGACCTATGCCAAATGAGAAGATTAAATAGTTTAACTATATGTAAGAGGAGCATACTAAGTTACTTTGTATGCTCCTTTTATTATTTGTTTATGTTCATTTTCACTTCTCTATAAATCTAACATAATTTTAACATAATCTTTTGCTAATTTTTATAGATTCTTTTGTTACTATAAATATAGATAGATATATAAAGGAGTGAATTATATGATTAATACTAAAAATATTTACAATATAATTATAAATAATGGAAACTTTAAGTGTCTTTCAAAATTTAGTTGTGTAGGCGGTTTAAATACCCTTATTGACTTTGGAGTATTTTCTTTGCTCAATAGTTTATTTGGTATTAACTATATTATAAGTCAAGTAATTTCCTACTCAAGTGGTACTTTAAATAGTTTTATTTTAAATAAATTTTGGACTTTTAAAGATACTAAAACGAATAAAAAGACAACGAAAGAAATCATACAATTTATTGTTGTTAATTCAGCCTCTTTAGGTGTAAGTTTGATAGGCTTAAGTATATTACTGAAAAATAATTCTATGAATCCTTTCATTGCGAAGATTATTTCAATGGTACTTGCTCAAATAGTTAATTTCTTAGGATACAGATTTTGGGTTTTTGGTAGCACTATAAAATCAGCAACTAGTAATAAAAAAATAGCTTGACCCTTCTTTTGTTCTATAAAACAATAAAAAGAAGATATTTTTATCTCTATATTCATTTACTATATAAATTATGCATTTGCATAAAACGTGTTCTAAATAAAATTAATAGACAATTGATATCTAAATATCAGTAGTCTATTAATTTTATTGATAATATAGAACTCATATAATCACTTTTATTTTTCTTACAATATATTCCATATAATTTTTATTATAAGGCTTAAATAATTACTGTGCACCCATAATATTTAATTTTTCTCCTAGTTCTACTAATTTGTCCTTTAGTATTATCTTTTCTTTCCACCTTTTAGGAATACTTGTATATCCATAATAAACACCAGCAAGCCCACCTGCTATAGCACCTATTGTATCTGGATCACCATATAAATTAACTGCCTCGCAGATTATATCCTCAACATTTGAATTGTTAATGAAACACCATAATGCACACTGAAATGAATCCACTACATACCCTGAGGCGTTAAGATTTTTTTTACTCATATTGAACACTTTATTGTATTCCTCATGCCCTTCTAGAACTTCTTTTATTGTCTCTATCTTCTCTCCACCATTTAAATATTTATAAATTATTGTATTATATAAAATGCAAGCCTCCGAAACCTTTACATTATAATGAGTCATATCTGATTGTGCTTTTGTTATCTCAACCATTTTATCAAACTCTCTATAAAATAAAGGAACAGAAATACATCTCATTAAAGTACCATTGCCTGCATTCATTCCATTTGAATATCTAAAAACTCTACGACCTGCTTTATTCCAATCCCCACAATCAATAAATTCACCTATAGCATCTTGACATGTTATTCCGATATCAGTTGGATCAGTCTCATACCATTCAACAAACTTTCTTCCAATTGCTGGTATTGGTGCATTAGGCTCTTCAATGATTCCCTCCCCAACCGCAATTGTCATAACTGTATCATCTGTAACTTCTCCAGGTCTTAGCTCCATTTCTCCTCCACCAATTATATCTGTATGAAAGCCATACTTTTTTACTCCTATATATTTGGGAGTAAACTCTAGAGTTGCCCCTAAAGCATCACCACATGCAATCCCTAATAGTCCACCTAAAACTCTTTCTAATCTTTCCATGTTTGTCCCTCCCTTATATTAATTTTCTTTAAACATTATTATCTCTTGTAACATTTATTTTAAAATAGCACCCACCAATAATACTTATATTCATTATAAGATTATCGTTTTATCTATAGTATTCTTCAAACCTAGTATTGCATTACTTACCTTATTTTCTTTATAAAGTTAATTATTGTTATCATTATAACATTTTTAAAATTTGATTTCTACAACATAGTTACTTTGGTATTAGTATTATTTGAATAAATCTAATAAAATATATCTTAACGACAAAAAAACCGTCAAAATACATTTGGCAGTTTTAGCATCCCTAAGTTATAAATCTATAATTTCTAGACCACTTTGGTCGATTTCTAAATTAAGAGTTTCCCAATAACCGGATAGACCTTTTAAAAATTCATTCAATTTTTTTTCAGTGCTGTTATCATCTTTTTTGAGCATTACCATAATTGTTGGTCCAGCCCCACTAAGAAATACTCCTAATGCTTTTGTATCATGAACAAAACTTGTAATTTCTGAATAATTTTCAATTAAACCCATTCTATAAGGCTGATGAAGCTTATCTTTACAAGCGAGCTTTACCCCTTCATAATCACCATTAACAAGGGCTACAATGAGCATCGAAACTCTACCCACATTAAAAACTGCATCTTTTAAAGGTACTCTTTGAGGGAGCACTGCCCTAGAATCCTCAGTTGCTAACTGTAGTTTAGGAATTAACACACAAAATTTTATACCATCACTAATTGGAATTTTATTATAATGGATAACTCCCTTCGTTATAATGGAAACGGTCATTCCTCCAGCCAATGCAGGAGTAACATTATCAGAATGCCCTTCAATTTCGCAAGCGAAATTTAATATTTCCTGTTTTGTTAATACATCTCCACAAATTCTATTAGCAGCTGCTATCCCTGCCAATATACATGTAGCACTGCTTCCAAGGCCTCCGCTAACTGGTATATCTGTTTTAAATGTTAGCCTAATACCTTTTGGAACTTTTTCAAGTTTTTCAAAAGTTTTTAACATCGAACTATAAACCAAGTTATTACTGTTTGCATATTTTTCATCACAACCTAAAATCTCAAGTCCAGTTTCTATCTCTTCAACTATAAATCTATTATAGAGTTTGAAAGCAACTCCAAGAGTATCTAGTCCAGGTCCCATATTGGCACTTGTAGCAGGCACTTTAACCTCAAACATTACTATTCACTACATCTTTTTTACCTATTGCACTAAAATAACTCATTTAGTAGCCTCCTAATACGACAATTTTTATCAATTATACCATATATAATATACCGTTGGTTCCAAAAATTCAATTAATTAAAACCAATTCACCTGTAAAAATACTTATATTAAGTTAATAATTTTTTTAATTATAGCTTTTTATATTAGTTAAGCTTTTGCGTTGTTGAGTAAATCATTATATAATATTCCTAAGATTAAAATTAAAATAAAAGGAATAGGTGATTAATCCTGTGGATTATGAAAAACAAAAATTAAGTGTTAAAGTGGCAAAACTTTATTATGAATCAGATTACAGTCAGCAGCAAATTGCATCACAACTTGGAATATCAAGACCAACTATATCAAGACTTCTTCAATATGCCAAAGAAAGTGGTTATGTTGAAATAAATATTATTGATCTATTCACAAGTTTAGATAATATAGCTAAAGAATTAAAAAAGAAATATGGTCTATTAGATGCTCGTGTTGCCTTCTCCCCAAAAGATGGTTATGTTTCTAACATAGAATGCATTAGTAAAAAAGCAGCAGAATACTTAGAAGAAATCATAAAAAACGGAGATATTCTTGGAGTAAGTTGGGGAACAACAATGTATAAAGTTGCAAAAGAACTTACCTTGCAAAATGTTAAGGATGTAGAGGTTGTTCAGTTAAAAGGTGGCATTAGTCATTCTGAGGTAAATACATATGCATCAGAAACAATTGGACTTTTTGCTAAAGCTTTTCAGACATTGCCAAGATATTTGCCGCTACCGGTGATTTTGGATAATTATATTTTAAGACAAATGGTTGAAAAAGACCGTAATATTAAAGATACTATAGAAATGGGTATCAATGCCAATGTAGCAATATTTACAGTTGGTACCGTTAGAGATGACGCTTTACTTTTCCGCCTAGGTTATTTAAGTGAAGCAGAAAAACAGAATTTAAAACAAAACAGTGTAGGAGACATTTGCTCTCGTTTTTTTAACGAAAATGGTGAAATTTGTAATGATGAAATTAATAATCGCACCATAGGTATCTCTATAGATGCACTAAAACAGAAAGAAAAATCTATCCTAGTTGCAGGTGGTAAACTAAAATTAAAAGCAATTCAAGGAGCATTAAAAGGTAAAAATGCTAATGTTTTAATAACAGATCAATATACTGCCAAAAGACTTTTGAAATAATATTAAACAGGAGCTTTTGCAATTCTTTATATTTCAATTAGTTATAATGCAATAAAGCCACTATTAATTCATCAAGTAATTACATAATAAAATACATAATTTAAAACCATAATTCAAATACTATACTATAGTATAAAATAGTAGGATGGTGTTTTCATGGATGAAAAAATAAATAATGTGAAAAGTAGAACTGAGCAAGCTAATCTTATGGGAATAAAAACATCTAAGGACATTGATTGGGGAAATTATAGTTCAAAAACTTGTGGTAGCGTCGGTGGCGCCACTAAGGAATCTCCTACAAAAGATGAATCTTCAATTCTTAAATAATAATGTGATTAACCCGCTATAAATTTATAGCGGGTTAATCACATTATTGTATGTATCTAAGTTTTATATTTATATATATAATAATACGCGTTCATAAATATCACAAAAATATTATTCATTGGCAGGCTTTCACTTTAAACCTATCATTTTTGTTAACTCACTTTATTTTCACTTACACCATTTTCAATAACGTCGTAAACTCCATCTAACCCACCTTCAACTAAAGCTTTAACTGCTTCTTCCGTATAAAATGCTGTATGTGGTGTTATTAATACATCATTTCTTGTTGTAAGTTCTTTTAATATCTCGTCACTAACTTTTTTTCCTGAGAAATCATAAGTATAGTAATCGCCTTCATTTTCATATGTATCTAAAGCCGCTGCAGCAACTTTACCACTATCTAAAGCTTCGATTAATGCTTTTGTATCAACAATTGTTCCTCTAGCTGTATTGACTAAAAAGACGCCATCTTTCATCTTATCAAACATTGTTTTATCAAATAAATGAAAATTATCCTTTGTAGCTGGCATATGCAATGAAATTAAGTCTGCTTGCTTTGCGAGTTCATCAAGGGTATCCACATATTCTATACAATCTTTGGCTTTGTCATTAGGATATAAATCAAAACCTATAACTTTAGCACCAAATGCTTTGAAAATTCGTGCTGCTATACATCCAATTCTTCCAGTTCCAACAATTCCAACAGTCATAGATCTAATTTCTTTAGATAATATATCTTTAGTCCAACGATAATCTTGTCGTTTCATTGCTTCTGCAATTTTCATCACATGACGGGTAATATTAAGTGAAGCTGCTACCGCATACTCCGCAATTGCATTAGGTGAATAAACTGGTACATTTGTAATAGTTAATCCATGTTTTGTAGCCTCGAATATATCAAACATATCGACCCCTGCTGTACGTGATGATATTTGAGTTATTCCAATTGCATTTAATTCTTTGTAAATTTTTTTACCTATTTTCTTTATTTGGCAAAGACAAAGTCCATCATAGCCTTTAACTAGATTGATATTCTCCATAGTTAGAGGTTCAGAAACGTTTTTAATTTCAATACCATGCTTTTTTCCCCACTCGTTAGACATAATACATTCTTCTTCTCTTGCGCTAAACATGATTATCTTCATTGTATTTTTCTCCTTTAAATTAAGCAATTCGTTAGAACTAAAGTATAATCCATAATTATAACCTCTATCTAATCAAACATTTACTGCTTTCAAATTTTTCAAACCATTTTCTATAGGTTATTATTATATAAAATATATATATATCAGTTTCATGCTATTTCCCTTTCAATATTTTTACTTGTATATTATATCACTATATTTGTTTATTTAAGTTTACATTTGATTTAAAAAATTATTCACATATTTCAGATAATTAGCTCTATTTATCTCGTATTTTAATAATTAGGTTTAAGTGATGTTGTTACACTAAAATTTTAAGATAATATATTATCCGTAAATTAGTTGAATTATAAAATAAACGAAAATACTGTATAGTAAAATATTCGCTGTTTTACCATACAAATATTTTGCAAAAATGAAGTTAATGTAGAGCCATTTCAAATCTTTTATAGATATAAATTTATAACCATCTTGATTAAAACTTCTAGCAAAAACACTTATAACAATATAGTTATTTAGTAATTACTTATTTGTTTAAATTTCCATAATAATTGGAAGAATAATCGGTCTACGCCTTGTTTTTTCATATAAATATCTCTCTACGGATTTTTTTATGTTAGATTTTAATACCTGCCATTCAATAACTTTATCGTCTAAGCAATTATTAAGTTCAATCCTAACAATCTCTTTTACTTCACTTATCAACTTATCCGATTCTTTTACATATATAAAGCCACGAGTTATTATGTCAGGTCCTGCAATAATACTATAAGATTCCCGTTCTAAAGTTACAACTATAGTGAGCATACCATCTTCAGCTAAATGCTTTCTATCTCTAAGCACTACAGTTCCAACATCTCCAACACCAAGTCCATCTACAAATACCGATCCGGTGTGCACCCTCCCTATAATTTTAGCTTCATTTTGTGTAAGTTCTAAAACCTGACCTGTTTCCATAGTAAATATATTTTTGGTTTGCATACCTAATTTTTGTGCTAACTTAGCATGTTTTTTTAAATGCCTATATTCACCATGAACTGGCATAAAATATCTAGGATGAACTAATGCGTGAATTAATTTTAGTTCTTCTTGATATGCATGTCCGGATACATGTATTTCTTCTAAATCCTCATAAATTACCTCTGCTCCCTTTTTAAATAACTCATTGATAACTTTAGAAATAAGTTTTTCATTGCCTGGAATTGGAGATGCTGAAATAATAACCAAATCCTCAGGTTCTAGTGAGATTTTTCTATGAGTAGCAAAAGCCATTCTTGCAAGTCCTGCCATTGGTTCTCCTTGAGAACCAGTAGTTATTATTGTTATACTTTTATTGGGGTAATTACGCATTTCATCTATGCTTATAAGAAAATCTTCCGGTATATGAAGATATCCAAGATTCATAGCTACTTGTGAGATATTATCCATGCTCCTTCCGCTAAACACAATTTTTCTATCATATTTTACGCAGGCATCCGCAATCTGTTGAATTCTATGAATGTTTGAAGCAAATGTGGCTACAATGACTCTTCCCTCTGCATTAGAAAATATTCTAGTCAGAGTTTTTCCTATAGTTTTTTCGGAAATTGAATGGCCTTCACGTTCCACATTTGTACTATCAGCCATAAGAAGCAGTACGCCCTCTTTACCTAAATTTGAGATACGTTCTAGATCCATGACTAATCCGTCAATAGGGGTATAATCAATTTTGAAATCACCAGTATGTAATATAACACCAAGTGGTGAGTGAATGGCAATAGCGCAGGAATCCGCTATACTGTGAGTTACCCTTATAAATTCAACTTTAAGATTTTCTAGTTCTATTGTTTCTCCAGCGTTTACATTACGAAGGTCACACTTGGATAATATATTGTGCTCCTTTAGTTTATTTTCAATTAACCCTAAGGTTAGCTTAGTACCATAAATAGGCACATTCAATTGTTTTAGAATGTATGGAATAGACCCTATATGATCTTCATGTCCATGAGTTAAAAAGATACCTTTTACTTTTTTAGCATTATTTATTAAATAAGTTATATCTGGAATCACTAAATCTACACCATACATTCCCTCATCTGGAAATGATACACCACAATCTATAACAATAATTTCATCCATATATTCAATAGCAGTAATATTTTTACCTATCTCTCCAAGTCCTCCTAACGGAATAACCTTTAAACTTTCCTCGCTTTTCACTAAATCCTCCCCTTCATTTAAATTAATTATATTATAATATCGTTAACTTTATTTTGCCTTAAATTATTAGATTAATACCTACACAGTATTAATAAATACCCAATTGTCTAAGTATTAGTCATATAGACGTAAATATGGTACAGTAATAAGTACAAATAGTTTATTAACAGATACTCTATTTAAAAAATAAATTTTATTCGGAGGAAAAAATGATTACTAAAGAAAATTTTTTATGTGATATAAAAAGTGGTACTAATATAAAAATATCATTAATGGTAATGAAAATAATGTTCAAAGATTCTTCTAAGTTTGTTTGCATATTGGTAGATAAAAGTGGAGAAGTAAAAGCGAATATTCCTAACAAAAATGGAGATATTAAAGAAGGAAGCGTAATTGCAGTTGAGGGATTCAAAGATAAAAATTTAGATGTCAAGAAATATGAATTTGTTACGAATTATGATCTTTCAGATTATTTACCAACTGTTAAAAGACCTATTGAAGATATTATGAAAGAAATAGACGCACTCACAGATAAATATATAATTTCAAATGAAGGTAAAGCAATGAATGACTATTTTTTTAAGGATGAGGTATTCTTAGATAAATTTAAAAGAGGTATAGGTGGAGTATCTATGCACCATAATTATATAGGTGGTCTTGCAGAACATACTCTAAATGTTATGTATTTAACCTCAGTACTTTGTGAAAGATATGAATGTAAACGAACAGAAATAGCCTTACTATCAGCAAAACTTCATGATATTGGAAAGGTATATGAATTATATTTTGATGGTCCTTTTAAATATACTCTTAGAGGAGAAATGGAAGGACATATTGTTATCGGAGTAGAATTAATAGATAATGCTGTTCGCGAAAATAAAGCACTTTATTCAGATGACTTCGTTACTAGAATAAAAGGATGTATAGTTCAACATCATGGAAAACCTGAATTTGGTTCTCCAAGAGGCATGAAAATGGAAGAATCATTTATAGTTAATTTTGCAGATTCCACTGATGCTACTATGAATAAAATTGCTCAAATAAAAGATAAAACACAGCCTGGAAATTGGTCAGATTATGATAGAAGGATTGACACTAAATTATATTTATAATAAATTGGTGGTGAATAGCATTTGAGAATTTTACTTATGAAAATAACTCTAAGAGCATCATGGTCACACTCATTGAAAGAAAAAAGAATGGTTGTAAAAAGTATAATTCAAAAGTTAAAAAACAAATTCAACATATCGGTAGCAGAAATAGATGATCAAGATATTCATCAAACAATAGTTATAGGAATTGCAAGTATATGTGGAACATCCTCGCAACTAGATTCTACCATGGAACATATTATAACTTTTATAGAAAATAATAGTGATGCAGAAATAGTTGATATTCAGAAAGAAGATATCCAAGATATATAAATTTATATTCCAGATTATTAACTGGATTATTTACAACAGTAATTAACTTATAAACTAAAACTAGTTATAGCAATAATTATAGAAACTTAAAAACAACATGGGAATGCAAAGAATGTTAATCTTCTTTGCATTTTCTTAATTCCCAGAACTTTTAAATTCTTAAATTACAATAATTTTTAGTATTATACTAATTACTTGTAACTATGTTTTGTTTCCACATAAAATAACATAATATCTTTATTCAATTAGTTAATATATATTTAATAAGTTTAAATATGTTAAAATAGAAGGATATTACCTCTTTTGTATAGAATGTAAGTTTTATGGAGGTGATTAAACATGGATGAAAAAATTGATGAACTAATATATAAAATATTAAATACTATAAATAAAGAAAATAAAATACCTACGATTGATGAAATTGAACTAAATAAATCTGAGTATAAAAACTTACTCGAAACAATATTGCAAGAAGGATATATTACTTGTTTTGACATTAAAAAAAATACTGCAACAATCGACATCTCCGGTATTAATTATATCAAGATTTGGGAAATCATTAATTATATAAACATTTAATTAAAATGATTCTAATTAACGCAGTTAAAACAAACCTTTCTTTGTCTTATTTAGGCTATAGGTGATTGTTCATAAAAAGGAGAATGTTATTATGGATAACTATTCAAACATTTTTTTAACTTTAAAAAAAATTCTCTGTCAATCCAGAGAATTTTTAAATATTAAGTATTTAATCTTAGATAAAGTCAGCTTAAATTAACTTTCTTCCACACATAGGGCAATAATTAATTTTAATAGTTTCAACTAATGTAACATTAGAATCGGATTGAATTTCGTTTTTAACATCATCAATATGCCATCTACTATCACCTGTTGAAGCTGATATTTGTTTACCCTCTTTACAATATGTACAACCTTTTTTATTTGTTAGCTGGATATTGTAACGTTCTTTATGATTATCCATAGTAACATTATAGCCCATAATTTACACTCCTTTAACTTTATATTATATATAAATAAACAATCCTAATATTGAGAATAAATCTTCAATATTTAAACTAACACTTACTACATAATAACATTTCAAGCTATAATCTGTACGCTAAAATATCAATATTTTTTATAAAATATAGCTTACAAACATAAATTTATTTCATAAGTTATCAATTTAATAAGCAATCTTATCTTTAAAATTTAGTTTTTCATTTCACTTTTGTTCCATAAATTTAATTATAAATGTAGGATAATATTTATTTAATTAGTATTTCACTAGAATGATTTTTTTAAACATCCCTATTTAAGTGTTTTTATATAAAAATTAAATTTAAAAGGAATTTATAAGATAATGTTGAATATTAACTAAAAGTAGGTTACTATATATTTTAGTAACTTATGCTAGAAACAGTATCAATCTTAATAGGAAAAGGAGTGATCTTATGACAAACACTACATTTAGTGGTCTTGAAATGCTAAAAATTGCTATAATGATGGAAGAAGAAGGCTATAATTTTTATATAAATGGAGCTAATTATACAACAGGAAAAACCAAAGAATTTTTATTGGTTGCTGCTGGTCAAGAATTCATTCATAAAGAGAGATTTTCAAAACTTTTTGAAGAATTAAAAACTGATAAGGAAGGCGATTCTGAATATCTTTTTGATTTAGAAGTAACAAAATACTTAAGAAATTTAATAGATAATCAAGTTTTTAATAAAAAAGAGCAACCTAAAGATGCATTCACGAACTTAGAGTCTGCACTTAAGTATTCAATTAAAACTGAAGAACTTACAATAAAAATATATACACAAATGTTTGAGAAAGTATCTCAAAATGATGTTTCAGGAATGTTATCTACTATACTTAAAGAAGAAAAATCTCATGCAGCATATTTTACAAAATTACTTCAAGAGATAGTATCTTAATTTAACGACATTTCAGAAGAAGATGTTACAGCGACCCAGAAAATGATTTAACTAGATAGTCAATGTTTTTTTTAAAAAGAGTCTAATTAATATTAGACTTTTTTTATTTATAAATATATTTTCACTAATAATAATGTTAAGATTTAAAAAAGTTGTAATAAAAAATTTGTTAACTAAATTCAACAATTTTGGAGGTAAATACATGGAATCAATTAATATTTTAGGTACTGGAAGTGCTATGGTTACAAAATGTTACAACACTTGTTTTACCATTTCAAACGGAGACGAACATTTTTTGGTAGATACTGGTGGTGGAAATACCATACTGTCAAATCTAGAAAAATTAGATATAAATATCAACAGAATACACAATGTTTTTATATCTCATAGGCATAACGATCATATATCTGGTATTGTGTGGATTATTAGAGCTGTAGCCCAACAAATTATTAATGATAACTATAACGGAATTCTAACAATATATTGTCATAAGGATAATATTGATGCAATAAATACTATTACTAGCTTGCTATTAGATAAAAAATTTACAAAATATATTGGTACTAGAATAGTATTTAATGAAATCTATGATAAATGTAAATTTACTATATTAGATTGGAATATACAGTTTTTTGACATTAGAAGTACTAAGCAACTTCAGTTTGGCTTTAATGCAATACTCAAAAGTGGAAAGAAACTAACTTTTTTGGGGGATGAGCCTTACAATAAAGAATCTTTTGAATATGCTAATAATGTCGACTACCTTCTTCATGAAGCCTTTTGTTTATATTCAGAGAAGGATATTTTTAAACCATATGAAAAACACCATGCTACAGTAAAAGATGCTTGTGAAAATGCATCTAGCTTAAATGTACATAACATAATTTTGTTACATACTGAAGATAAAAACATATTAAATAGAAAGAAACTATATACAGATGAAGGGAAAAATTTCTATTCAGGAAATATTATTGTTCCTGATGACTTAGACATTATTAAATTATAATATTAAAATTAAAAACCCTCATATCAATATAATATGAGGGTTTTCTATTATACAATTTTCATTTACTTCGCCTGAAACTTTATTAATATCAGTAGTTCTCAGCTGATATACGATTTCTTCCACTTTTTTTAGAAATATAAAGTTGAACATCCGCCTTTCTTATAAGTTCTTTCATTTCAATATTTTCATTTGGAATTACAGATGATATTCCAATTGATAATGTAATCCTATCTGAAATTTTCGAGAATTTATGAGATATATTTAATTCTTCAATTTTATTTTTTACAATTTCTCCGAATTGAATTGCATGATTATTTGAACTTTTTGGTAATAAAACTATAAATTCATCGCCACCATACCTTGCAACAAAATATGGTCCATTATTCAAATTTGCTAAAGTACTAGCAACACTAACTAGGCATTTATCTCCCTCTAAATGGCCATAGTTATCGTTATATTCTTTAAAATAATCTATATCAATGAGAAGTAAAGATATATTACTTCCCTTTTGTATACTTATATCCCAAATATCATTTATATAAATATCAAATTTTCTTCTATTTGCAATTCCTGTTAAACTGTCATTTTCAGCCAAAGATAATAATATTTCATTCGATTTTTCTAATTTAGTTTGAACCCCCTTTGTCTTTTTAACTTCCATTTCTAGTTGCATTGATTTTATTGCATTGTTGATTGCGATAGCTGCATAAGCTGATAGTGCTTTAATCATTTCAATATGATATGGAGTAAAAACATTTTTACCTCTACTTTGTATTGTCATTACACCGATAATCTTATAATTCACCATAAGAGGACAAAACATAAGCGAATTTAATTGTGTGTTGTAATGCAATTTTAATTGAATATTATATGCTTCCTCACTAATATATTTAGGAAACTCTTTACTAATATCATTAATTATAATTAACTTGCGACTTTCTATACACTTACCATTAAAACTAAGTTTATTTTTAAGTGAGAAGCTAGGTACTTTCTCTTTTTTACCATTTATAATAACATCCAAATAATTTATTATGGAATTGTTCTCATCATAAAGTCCAATAGAAAAATAGGACAAATCCATAAAATCTTTGATGCTTGAATAAAGTATATCTAATATCAAATGCACATCTAAAGTAGAAGTTATTTTTTGTCCTAGCTCACTAATTATAGATATTTTTTGAACAAGCAATTCTAGCGATTGTGCCTTTATTTTTAAATCTTCATTTTTTTCAATGATTTTATTATTTTCTTTCTCAATTTTCTGCATTTTCTTTTTAATATTTAAACCCTTCATAATATTTTTATTGAAAGATTTTGTATGCTGTCTTTCATATAGATGGTGCAATTTTATATACTTAAAAGACAATTCATGATTTCCTATATCTCCATAAAAAATTGATAACTTCATTGATATATCAGATACCTTTTGGGGTTGATTGTATTTTATTGAAATATCACAAGCGCTTATTAATATATCTAATGCTTCAGTCGTTTTTTCTCGGTCAATCATGTATTCAAAATAACTAAGTAATGCATCAATTCTATAACTAGGCACTGATTCTTTTTTATTTAAATTTATGGCAATATTAAAATATTCATCAGCCTTTGCAAAATCTCTCTTTTTCCATGAAGTAAGCGCTAATAATTTGTAAGTATCACCTTCAGCTATTGCATAATTATATTGTTTCAAATACCTTAAAGCGGTATATGATAGATTATTTGCCTTTTCATATTCCTCTAATAAATAATAAATTTCACCTAGGCTAAGAATAGTTAATCCACTAGACAAACTATAGTCTAATTGTGCATCTATATTATATGCTCTTTCGCTATAACTTAATGCTTCTTTGTATTCTCCAAGTAATTTGTAATTTTCTGCAATATTATTTAAAGTAAGCATTATTGCTCTTTTGGAAGTTGCATTATTATCATATTTTTTACCTAAATCAATGTCTATCGCCATTACTTGGGCTTTGTCATAAAAATCCATACTTTTTTCAATCTTACCTAGTTCACTAAATATAAGACCTAATAAATTATATCACCACCACAACAAATCACAAAATCCCTCTTTTATAAAATAGTTAAGTGAAAAATATATTAAATCTAAAGCTTCTTCATCGTTACCAATACTATAGTAAGCATGAGCCATATATGATTTTGCAACTTTTTCACCTAATGTATATCCTATCTGTTCACATAAGTTTAATGCATCATTTAAAGTTTCTATTGTCCTCTGAGAATCACTATATCTTAGTAAATTAGCTTTTTCTAGAAGTACCTCAATTCTTTTTCTTATACCTTCTTCATTCATAAAATTGCTCCTATTCTATAATAATGATTATCATCAAAATTTATTCTATTCGTATATTTAATAAGATCACACTTTCATAAATATAATATTAACATTAAAAATATATACATACAACGTAAAATATACAAAATTGTAATAAATAAACACTAAACTGACTTTTTTTAATTTTCATGTAAAATAATGGTATATGAATATATATAATATAAATTATAATCCCATTAGGTGTCATCTTATAGGTTTTACTAGCTTTTATAAATAAACATAATTTCATTATTAATCCATATCTACCATCAATAAAAAAAATACAAACCTAGTTTAGATGATAGAATAGGTATATAAACGTGCAAAGTGAATTTTACTTTGTATATCAAAATTATGAAGGTGAGGTACATAAGATGAAAAAAGCATTAAAAGCATTAATATTAACTTTAAGTATTTTAGTAGCAACAGGAATTAGTTCAGTAGTATATGCCCAAGATACTACTAATTACACTGTTAAAGCAGGGGATAGCCTTTGGAAAATATGTGTTCAATTTAAGGTAGGAGTTTCTGAAATCATAGCTGCTAATCCTCAAATAACTAATCCTAACAAAATTTCTCCAAATCAAATAATAAAAATACCAAGTTCAACTGAAGCTACAGCACTTGAAGGACAAGTAGTGGTATTAGTTAATAAAGAAAGATTAAAAGTTGGACTAGCTCCATTAAAAGCTAATTGGGAACTTGCAAGAGTAGCTAGAATTAAATCACAAGACATGATTGACAAAAATTACTTTTCCCATACATCACCAACTCACGGTTCACCATTTGATATGATGAGCAATTTTGGGATCAAGTATATGTCCGCTGGCGAAAACATTGCATATGGCCAACCAACCCCAACATCTGTAATGACTAGTTGGATGAACTCTGCAGGACATAAAGCAAATATCTTAAATAAAACCTACACTGAAATAGGCGTAGGCATAGCAAAAAAATCAAATGGGACTATCTATTGGACTCAACAGTTTATAGGTAACTAAACAACAAAATGAAAATAAGGATACTAATCTGCTATTATGACATATTAGTTATCCTAGTTTTTTATTAATTTATTCATTACTCTTATTTATAATCAAAACTAAAATATTTCATCTAAATCAGTTATGATCTTATCTGCGAGGCCTAATGAAATGATTTCATCAGACATTAACCACCAATCTTTTCTGTAATTTTTAGTATAGAGTTTGTCTGTAATATTTGTATTTGCTACAATAAAATCTTTGACTCTCTTTTCTTGTCTTTGAGTAAACTCAAAATTATCTAAAACTTTGTCTGTATTACCCATAGCCCCTGTACTTCCTGAATGAATTAAAGCTGTCGTGTCTTTAAACACATATCTATGCCCTTTTGATCCTGCAAGTAACATTAGCCCACCAGAACTATATGTTTTTCCAAGACCTATTGTGTACACCGGTGTTTTGGATAGTTGGATAACATTTATGAAATTTAGTACTGCTGGTAATTCCCCTCCATTGGAATTTATTAAAATTTTAATAGGAATTCTTTCGCTAGTTGTTTTACCTTTGTCCTGCTTATTCCATTTTATAATCATTAATGAATAATCAACCAAGCTATCGTCGATATCAAAATTCCAAAATATCTCTCTATTTTTAGTTCTTTCATAATAATCTAAGGTCTCTGGGTCTGGTAGATTTAATTTTGATAAATCCTTAACCTCATTATCAAAGAATATATCCCAGTTTTTTACTACATTCATAATTCACCTTGCTCCCTTTATATTATTATATAATATTATATGTATGCGGATAAGCTTTTCTACATTCAACCTCCTATAAATTTATTTTGCTTTCTTTTTAAAAATAAACTATTCCAATCTCTTTTATAAATTATATTAAAATACAAAATGCATATAAATGATTACAACTATTTATATGCATTTTGCTGTTTTTTGTGTGTTTCACTACTTATATCTGTTTACAACTAACTTGATTATATATTACTCATGCTCCTTGATTATTTCTATATTCGCTTTTTCTATTGAATTTAGCATCGATGTGTCTATATTAAAATTTGGATTTGGTGAATACCATGATTTTGCCATAAAATAATTTCTAAATTTAGCCATATTAAACACATATCCATATCTTGCATATATTTCATTTCTTGCATATTCTCTTAAATTATAATCTAAATTATTTATTTCATAATCGGTTATGAGTCTGCTATCGCTAAAATCAAAAATATAATCTGATTGCTGTACGTATGTTGGTACCTGCCATTGTGGTTGAGTAACATACTGTTTTTGAACAACAATCTCTTTTTGAATAACAACTTTGGGCTTTACTGCTTTTGTTTCAGTTTCTAACTTAAAGTCTTTATTTTTAATTTTATTGTAAATACCTTTTATACCACTATAATTTGTAATTGAATTATTAGCAAGATATAACGAATTTAAATTTTCTAAATTATTTAACTTATCAATATTATTGATTTTATTACTGCTTAAATTAATATAATTTATATAACTCATTCCTGATAAAGGACTTAAGTCCATAATCTCATTGCTATCCAGATCTAACTTCTCAATATTTGTTAAATTTTTCATATCACTTATATCATCAATTCTATTGGAACTTAAACTAAGACTCTTTATACTTGTTATGTTCTTTATTGCACTAATATCTTTAATATCATTATTATCAAGGTTAAGTTCTTCTAAGTTAGTAAGTTGTGCTAAAGGCTCGATATTACTTATACTGTTTTTTTCTAAAGTAAGAGTTTTTAAATTAACTAAATTTTGTATTCCTGATATGTCCTTAATGTTTTTTCCAGTAGCATCTAGTGCAGTAATATCTTTAACATCACTCTTATATATTTTACCCTCTGGTTTATCTATCATCTTCCTTACAACATTTTCTAAATTAACATCCTGAATTTTAATACTCTCTTCTCTTTTGCACCCTACTGCGAACATCATAATAATACAAATAAAAATTAATCCACTTTTTTTATACCACACTACAATTCCTCCCAATTTTATAGGCTTTATAATATTTATAAAGCTTATGATATATTTAAGAAATAAATTATAATTTTTTTCATACAAAACTTATTGTAACTCCCCCTTTTTAGTCACAAATAATTCCATATAAAATAGTATATTAAATAATCATAGTAAACGTGATATATTATTAGGAGCTCTTAATATATAGTCACTATTGCATTCGCCCAATATTATAAGAACATATAACTTAAATAACTACGGGGCGCAAATAATTAGCCCCAGTTATCATTACAGTCACTGGGGTTCTATAATACGCCTTAGAGATTACATCTGTGATTAATTAGTTCGAACTAATCCTTCATTTTATTAATTTCATCTAACATTAATATATTTAATTTATTTATTTCTTTTCTTTTTTCCATTAATTCTTTTATAACTTTACCTCTATAATCCAGTTCAATTGATTCAATTTTCAATTCCATTGAATTGCAGAATTCATACATTTTTCTAAACTGTATTACTGTTTGCTCAAACTCTTCATCAAAATCGACTAAATCTTTATTCTCATAAATCATCTTCAATGACTCTAATTGATACCTTATAATTGTAGCGAATTGTATAAGAAATTCATCTGATTTCACCTTATAAAGATATAATAGTAATTCTGTATAAATTCTATAAAGAGTATGTTTGTCAAAAATATCTAGACTCACTCTACTATAACCTAATTTTCTCTTCAACTTCATGTTAAGTAATTTTCTTAATATATTATTATAACTATCAGTAGAACATACCCCATAAACTAAATAGCTATTTTCTACTTTCTTAAAGAATCTACTTATTTCATCATTACTTACAAATAGTTTTATCTCTTTATCCATTCTAATTAATCTAATTTTATCAATTACTTTATAATTTTCTCCGTAACTCAAAAATAACTTACCTTCTGTAGCACCTCTTATATTTCTTATACACATCCAAATATCTGACATTTTTGAATCAACCCCCAAGTATGTATTAATTTAATTGTGAGATTTATTGATTTACTAACTTCCTTTTTAATTTCTATATTATTTCCATCTATTGTGAACATTATACTCTCATTTTGTATAGCAACTAACATAAAGATACAAATTTTCTCTTTTGCAACATCATATGTAATATAAATAGACCAGTTAGCCCCAATTGTTGCAATTACTCCTAATTTTTTAATTATATTGTTTTCCTTTTGTCCTAAAAAACACTTTTCTGGATTATCATTAAATTGATAAATATGAACTGTTCCTTTTGTTTGATCAATTTATTTACCTCTGTTGTCTTATATATTATTTTTTCATCAGGCTCTTTCTGTTCTATTTGCCTTTTATCTGTTATTAATAATTCTTCCACATTTTCTACTGTTTCTATGTATTCAATTGCCGTTTGTCGAACTTCCTTTAATAAATCTTTTTCATCATTTATTGTTCTATCCTTAGCCCACTCCTGTAAATATTTTATTTGATATTCTCTCATATCAATTCCAAAGTGAGCACAAAAAATACATGCAGTTAATTCTGCTTGAAATTTCCTTTCATGTGTTATACATCCGTCTAAATTTTCTGTAGTATTAAACTTATCATAAACTAACTCATTCAATAATATTTTAACATTTTGCACTTCGGTATTTCTAGAATTCAACATAATCTCTTTGTTATCTTTATATCCTAATGGAATAACACCAAGTGGTTCTTGTTCTGATTTCACTATTTTTATACCTATATTGTTTGCAATCTTCTCCATGCCTTTATATAAATGTCTATAATTTTTAATGCAACCATCAAAAGATATACACCTGTCAATTTTATTAGATAGTATACCTACATATTGTGCTTTATTTCCACCTTTTGAATGCCCCTTACAGTAATATTATTATAATCTAATCCTCCAATATAATCTAAAGCTTCCTTTTGTTGAACAGTCTCTGCGAGATAACCCCCTTGACCATTAACATGCCATTCGTAAGCGCCACAAGTTCCTCTAAATACAACAGTGCACCACCACTTTTATCAACAAAGCAAGCAGCTCTAATCCCTCCTATTTTGTGAACTTCACCATTTACAGTTTTTGTTTTTATTTGATTTTTAGGATTAGTTACTTTTAGACTCATTAAAATAGTGTCTTCTTTATTATTTGTTAGAATTTCCCTCCATCTATCATACGACATCAGAACAGGATACTCATCAGCTTTTTTCTTCGCCTTTCATTAAACCTTAGTTTCAAATCACCATCCAATAAATTTGTTAAAATTTTCTTCAAAGGTATACTCTTTTTGCCTCCAAACGTATCCCCTTCAAGACATATTAGATTATCCAGCAGTAGAGGTTGATTTTCATTAAGTTTACTCATTTTTCAACTACACCTACTTCAATTTTCTGCTAACCCTTATGTATTTTCGGCTATCATTTGTAAAATACTCTTCACCTTCTTCTTTCATCAAAATAGAAATACTTGATATTTCATATTTGTCATGGATAATAACACCAAAGTAACCATCACTCATAGCATAAGATCCATCTTCCCAAATGTTTCCCCAAACTGCAAAAGTATCTTCTTCCGTTCCATTTTTCGGATAAATATATATCTTATCTTGTCCTTGACCCCATCCACTTTCACTCATTGCAGTTGCTACAAATTCTTCTTTATATTTTTCTTTCAAATAAGCTAGTGCTTTCTCTCTTTTAACCTCTGGCGTATACACTATTTTGTTTTTTTATTTTCTCTTTTTTTGTATAAATAACTAATTCTAACACACACGCTAGGACTCCTTGTTTCTGATCGAAATTCAGCGTATCCACCTTGAAATCTTATTTTATCATCTATGTATTCATCATCGAACAATTTTCTCATAAATGCTTTATGTTTTTCTACTAGTTGTCCAAATTCTTCATAATCTGATTAAAATGGCATTTCCTAGCTGCATCATCTACATCCATTCCATCGACAACTATTGTTTTTAATGAAAGATGAGGCTGACGATCCGCTTCTATTTCAGTTTTACTTACGTCTGATAATAATTCTTTAATATTAGAGTTTTTGATTTCATCGATAGACATACCTGCCTTTATAGTATGCTTTTCATCAATTATTAGATTTCCTGTGCTTTTATCTAAAATCATAATTTGCCTCCTCATATCTATTTTGTTTCATTATTATTAATTTATATTTATATGGCTTAATAATATATTAGCTGTAGCATAAAGTCAATTTGAGTAAAAGTTACCTTATTGGGAGTATCCTTTTTATATATGCGCTTGGATAATAATAAACAGCGTTCATTGACATATTCATTAATGAAGTTTAATCTTATGTTAACTTATAAATATTACAATATAAGGACAAGAATTAAACATTTAGATATATTACCTTATTGATATCATTAATGTTCTTTTGATAAAACAAAGTTTTAGTTTAAAATTGCAATAATATTTTTTAGAAAGAGGTGGGCTTTATTAATATATTAGAAAATAGTAATTTGCTTATAGAAGTTAATGCGAATGGAGCTGAATTAAACAAATTATTCTCAAAGAAAAATAATCTGGATTTTTTATGGAGTGGCGATTCAAAATATTGGGGTAGAAAATCACCTATATTATTTCCTATAGTAGGAAGACTTAAAGGCAGTGAAACAATGATTGATGATAAGATTTACAATATGAATCAACATGGTTTTGCAAGAGATTGCACGTTTAAATTGATAAGGAAAAATAGTAATAGTCTAACATATTCTCTAATTGCAAGTGAGGAAACAAAAAAAAGATTTCCTTATAATTTTGAATTAATTATAACATATGAATTAAATGATAATAATATCAAAGTACTTTGGAATGTAAAGAATATAGATTCTAAAATCATGTACTTTTCAATTGGTGGTCATCCAGCTTTTAATGTTCCTTTTAAAAAGAATGAAAACTTAGAAGATTATTATTTAGCCTTTAAAACTAAAAAAGATGTAGAAAAATATGAATTTGAAATTCCTTATATAAAAGAAAAAAATAAAGTTAAAGCACCTGAATCTATTTCTATAAAACCCGAACTATTCAAAAATGATGCCTTAATTTATAGTGGGATTAATGAGATAACATTAAAATCCAAGAATAATACTATGTCTCTTAAAGTCTCTTTAGAAGATTTTCCATTTGTTGGAATATGGTCACCATATTTTGCGAAATCTAAATCAATGGCTCCGTTTGTATGTATTGAACCTTGGTATGGCATTGCAGATTTAAAAAATTCCACAAATGTTTTCAAAAATAAACTCGGCGTTAATAAAATCGAAGTCGGTGAGGAATTTAATGCTAGTTACAAAATAACAATAACATAATTATTAATACATATTTTCTATAAAATGTTATATTACAATATCAAATAACCCTCATTTAACACTAAGATGAAATTCAGTTATAAGCATAAAAAAGGCATCCAATGTGGATGCCTTTTTTATGGATTTTTATTTAAAAACTATTTGTTATTTAATATTTTTATCTAACTCTACGTCCATATGTAAAGTCACTATTTAGTGATTGTATTCTAAGAACGGCACCTGTGTGAGGTGCATTTATCATGTTACCATTTCCAACATATATTCCTACATGATGAGCAGGTGTGCCGAAGAACACCAAATCTCCTGGTTGAAGATTTGCTCTAGATACAAGTGTACCTACATTCTGTTGAGCTTCTGAAACTCTTGGCAAATTCACACCAAAATGTGCAAACACATATTGTGTGAAACCTGAACAGTCAAAACCTGATGGGCTTGTCCCACCCCAAACATAAGGGATGCCAAGAAACTGTGATGCATATGATAAAAGTGCACTAGAAGAAGATGAAGATCCGCCTCTTGAAACACTCACGCTAGGAGCAACACTGGCAGTGCTACTTGAAGCAACTTGATTTGTTGTAGTAGCTTTACTTGCAACTGCAACTGCTTGTCTCGCAACTGCAACCTGTCTTGCTGCGCTAGCTTGTTTTTCTGCATTAGCTTTTCTTGCTGCAACAACTAGTTTTTCTGCTTCAGCTGCTTGTTTTGCTGCAATAGCTTGATCCTTTACAAGTTGTGCTTTATATTTATTTTCTTGAGCACTTAATTGTGCTACCAATACAGTTTGATCTGATTTTTGTTTTGTTAAAGCAGATAATTTGTTTTTATTATCAGCTCTTAAAGACAACAACTTTGTATTTTGCGTATCTAATGCTACTTTTTTTGAATTGATTGCTACCTGTTTTGTTTTCAAGTCATCAATAACATTTTGATCAAATTTTACTATTCTTTTTATAACTTCTACTCTGGATACAAAATCATCTAGATTCTTTGAAGCTAATACAACATCTACATAACTTGATGATCCATTCATATACATTACTCTCATTCTTTTATTAAAAAGAATCTGTTCTGATTTAATATCATTCTCTGCTTTAGCAATATCTATTTTAGCTTGTTTAATATCTTTTTGTTTTTTAGCAATATCTTTTTCATTGTTATTTATTTTAGACATAATTTTCTCAATATTATTATCCATCATCTCTACTTTATTTTCAAGATTGCTTCTTTGGGTTTGAACTTGTTGAATTTTAACCCTATCTGACGCAGAATCTGCGTATACGCTAGTAACTCCAACGCTCATTGTTAAAGTAAGTGCCATCATGGCTGAAATAATTTTTCTGTTCAATTCTCTATCCCCTTATACATTATTTTATCATTTATAATATTATTCATTAAGATCTTTTTTAAAACCTAAATACTATGATACACAAAAAAAGAAAATCTGTAAAGGAACTAATTATAAATAAAGGCTATATTTGGTCATAATTCGTTATTTTATAAATATATATGTAACTATTTATCTATATATTTGGTTCATTTATTTATAGTATGTAACCCTTACCTATAAAAGTAAGGGCCTTATCTTACTGGGATTTCTTTGAATCTATTATTTCACATGTTTGTGTTGTATATAACATTTTTAAAAATTATTTTTAATATTTTCGAAAATATTTTTTTAATATACTATATTTAAACTTTTTTATATATTATATTAAAAAAGTTCAAATATTTATTATAATTCATGACAGCAACAAAATCCTTTAATATAACCAACATAAAATTTTGGAGTAAAAACTCCCACATTTGAAAATGATTTTGTAGTTCTCTCAAAAGCTTTAATTGCTTCTACTCTTATGTTTTTAATACTATAAGGTAATCGCCCTTTATCCGAATTTATAAGATATGAAAATAAGCCTACCTCAAATCCATTGATTTCTTCTGCACAAACTACACCCTGCTCCTCAACATAAAAATCACGGGCAAATTGATGAATATATTCAAAAGATTGTTTTTCTGTCTTTTCAGTGTTCCCTTCCTCTTTTAATTCAATTACTTTACCTATTAGTAAAACCCCCCTCACTTAAAATTTAAATTCTATATATTGTTATTTTATTAGCCGTATTGCCATTAATATTCCACTCATTAGCTAAATGCTCTAATTTTTTTTAATAAATTCATTAAAACTTGTTACACTAATGTTTTTTGTACTTTTAATGTAACTTCATAACACTTAACCATAAAAAAATAGAGTCAATAGATAATATTTATCCATTGACTCTATTTTTTTAAGCTACATCGACTATAGTAACACCAATTTTTTCTTTGTCAATTAATCTATATCTTGCTTAATCACTTCCGCCTTTACCTCAAATAAACCAAGAAAATTTCTTATATGTCATTATAAATAACCATTATTTACCGGGAAATTTTTTAAAAACAATATGATGTTTGAACTTACTTATAATTTGTGCTGTTAAATTTAATTAAATTTAACAATATTGTTAACTAAAATTTAACACCTAAATGTAGTGTTTTCAGTGAATTATAAATACCGCAACTATCTACTTAATTAAATTATTGTTAACATTTAAATAGTTGTAATTATATATGTTTTATGTTTATATAACCATCAATATTATTTAAAACACTTAATTGACTTATTACCATTCAAACTTATTTGAAAATTAACGTAATTGTGAAAAAATAGACCATATATTTATCAATTAACTGAATTATGCGAATTAATTCAATTGCTTATTCTATTAGTTTATTGAATTAACAAAGCACTCCTATCTTTTAGATTGGAGTGCTTTGTTAGTTTAATTAACTTCTGTCAAATATTTCTTGGAATTCTACTGCCTCAAGTTTTTCTTTTTCTAAAAGTTCTTCAGCAACAGCATTAAGTTTGCTCCTATTATCAGTTAAAAGTCTCAAAGCTTTTGTATATGCAACATCTATAAGTTTCTTTACTTCTTGATCTATTTTATATGCAGTTTCTTCACTATATTTTCTATCTTTGCCCATATCTCTTCCAAGGAATACTTCGTCACTCCCTGAGCCGAAAGTAATTGGTCCAAGATTATCGCTCATTCCATAGTCCATTACCATTTTTCTTGCTATGGAAGTTGCTCTCTCAATATCATTACTGGCACCAGTACTTATATCTCCAATAACTAGTTTTTCTGCAACTCTACCACCAAGTAGTCCCACAATTTCCTCTTCAAGTTTTGACCTAGACATATATGATCTATCCTCATCTGGAAGACGCATAGTATATCCACCAGCCCTTCCTCTTGGTACTATACTTATTTGGTGAACAGGATCTAGCTTTGGAAGTAATTTCATTACAATTGCATGACCTGCTTCGTGATATGCTGTAAGCTTTCTATCTGCTTCAATTACCACTCTGCTTTTCTTTTCAGGTCCAGCAATTATTCTTGTAACTGCTTCTTCAAGTTCATCCATTCCTATAAGTTTCTTACCTCTACGAACAGATAAAAGTGCTGATTCATTAAGTAAGTTTTCAATATCTGCACCAGTAAACCCAGGTGTTCTCTTTGCAAGTACACTAAGTTTAACATCTGGTTCAAGATGCTTGTTTTTAGAATGCACTGCCAAAATTGCTTCTCTACCCTTTCTATCAGGCACTCCAACAAATATTTGTCTGTCAAATCTACCTGGTCTTAATAAAGCTGGATCAAGTACATCTGCTCTATTGGTCGCTGCAATCATTATTATTCCTTCATTTTCTCCGAAACCATCCATTTCAACTAATAGTTGGTTTAATGTCTGTTCTCGTTCATCATTTCCTCCACCAACGCCAGCACCTCTTTGTCTTCCAACAGCGTCAATTTCATCTATGAAAATTATACAAGGTGAATTCTTTTTTGCCTGTTCAAATAAATCTCTTACTCTTGATGCTCCGACACCAACAAACATTTCTACAAAATCTGAACCTGAGATGCTAAAAAATGGAACTCCAGCCTCTCCTGAAATAGCTCTTGCAAGTAGTGTCTTACCAGTTCCTGGAGGTCCTATTAATAAAACTCCTTTTGGTATTCGAGCACCCATATCTAGATATACTTTAGGTTGTTTTAGAAAATCAACAATTTCTGCAAGTTCGGCTTTTTCTTCATCTGCACCTGCAACATCATCAAAACTAACTTTTTTCGCATTAGGATCAATAAGTTTTGCTTTGCTTTTTCCAAACTTCATTACGCCGCCGCTTCCGCCGACACCCTTTGACTGTTTCATTAATATAAAACCATAACCTACAACCATTAGTATCAATAGTATATTAGGTAAATACTGTAACCACGCTGGTATAGTGGCTGGTTTTAAATATGTTTCTTGAATACTTGGGTTCTTTGGATGATCTTGAATGAATTGAAATAACCTAGCAGATGGAACGACCGTTTTATATGTAGTTCCATTTTTTAAAGTTCCTGAAACTGACATTTGGTCTTCTTGAACCACGAAGCTTTTTATTGTATTATTTGTCCAATCATTCTGAAATTGATTAAAATTAATAATTGTTGAAGTCTGATCTGTTTTAGCAAGCATAAATACTGCAATTATAACAAAAACTAAAGCCCAAGCAGCAATACCTGATTTCTTTTTCATCAGAGAACACCTCTCTTTCTCAATATATGTTTAACTATCTATCCTATATTTTCCATAGTTTATGTTAAACTAGTTTCCTAATTAATAGTATAATAGTTTTTTCAAAACCTTACAACATATTCCTAACCTAAATTCTTAACTCTTTAATGTTTTTAGTCTTTTACTTAGTGTATACCTAACATTATTAAAAAATTCTATTGATTTCATAATAGTTTTTATTAAAGTATAATGCTACCCATTAATTATATCCTTTATTGCCATAATTTCATAATAATTTTTAATATATTTTTTAATACGTTTTCTTATACCACCTTTCAAAACTCTATTGTTTATAAATGTGAGTATATCATAACAATTTTTAAAACACAATAGTTCTAAAACTATTATGTTCAGTTATGTTGAAAACATGTTTGTATTGTGTTATATTTATAAAAAAGTGAAGAAGGGGGGCTATTGGATGGATATAATAAACAAATCTAGTTTCATTAAAAATGTTGAAAAAAAAGTCCCTGCTAAAATTGGAAGACCTATAGACAAACTCCGTGATATCGCTATTCTTAGGGCTGCTTTAACGCTTGTAGCAGAGCAAGGGTATGATTCAGTCACAATGGATGCTATTGCATTAAAGGCCCATGCAGGAAAATCTACACTATATCGCAGATGGAAATCTAAGCCATATCTTATGGCAGAAGCTATAAGATTTATCATGCCTTGTGAGCAAAAAATTGATCCTAAACGCTGTGGAGAAAATTTGAGAGATTATTTGTGTGAAATACTAAGTATCTATTTTGGTGTAAAAGACGAGGTTAGGCAAAAGGTAATGCTATCCATAGCAACAGCAATAAGCAGAGATAAATCATTGTCGCAAGCAATCCATCTAGATTTTATAACTAGTCAAACATTTATATTTCGTGATGCAATAGAATGCACCTTAAATAAGAAATTAGACGAACATCAATTAGACCTTTTAGCAGATGTTGGCCCAGCATTATTATGTTATCAACTCATAATTACTGGTAACCCTATTGAAATGAAATATGTAGAACATGTTGTTGATGATTTAATAATTCCACTTATATCACTAAATAAAAAATAAAAGTTTTCTCCTCTTAATAACCTAACCCTCCTTATATGAACATGAACTAAGGAGGGTTTATCATGATTACAAATAATATATTGTACCAATATAATTCATTTCTGATTCCTTTTCATACTCTTCATAATCTATATATGCCCCTTTAAAATCTGTAACATTTTCAATTATATTAAAACCTTCTATACTTATAGTTTCTATTAAATTATTCTCATTAGAACATGCTGCCAATGTATAAAAAAAATCTTCTTCTTCATTATATATAATTTCTGTATTTAATATTCTGAAAGTAGCTTTTCTTAAAATTTTTTTGTTTTCATTTAAAATTTCCACATACTTAATTTTTCCTTCCCCCTTATTGCGTTCCTTTTCTTTAAATGTAAAACCCATTCCTATTACCCCTCTACATTTTTATTATATTACCTCTTTCCATGATTCTTAAATATATAATTTACTTATACATTAGGTCACTTGGTATTATATTTATATTTATATTCATATTCGTTAACACTTTAGAAGCACTGTGATTGATTTTTCAAGTTAATTATATCTAGACTTAACTAATGTATCATAGCTTAGCCCATGTTAAACCCGTCGATGTGGATTAAAGGTGTTTTTACTAAGCAAATATAAGTAAACTCATAAGAAGCTTATTTGTTTCTTTAAACGTTACTTGAAAACCTGGTAACTGCGCCATACGAATAATGGATAGGCACAAAATGCCTATCCATCATACTCTACCATTGCATCTTTTAAATTTCTAACTCCACCTCTTGGATTATCTACATCACCTATATATCTAGGAATTAAATGAACATGTAAATGATTTATAGTTTGTCCAGCATAAGTTCCTACATTTATACCTATGTTATATCCAGCTGGTTCATATTGAATATCAAAAATTTCTTTTACCTCATGCATAAGTTTATATATTGCTTTTATTTCTTCTTCTGTTGCCTCAAAAAAATTAGCAAAATGCCTTTTAGTTATAATCAGACAATGACCATTATTCACTGGATAATGGTCTAGTATTGCAAATGCGAATCTATTTTCTACTATTATTTCCGATTCATTAATATTGCAAAATACACATTTTGACATATTATTTTCTCCTTTTGTTTATATTATTCTCTTCATTTAACTTTTAACTGCGTACCTAAATTATAATAATTCTATATCTTCATGTTTAGAAAATTCGTCTAAAATATCCTCTACTAAAACATGTTCTAGATTTCTATAGTTTCTAGCCTTACAAATAAGCCTTAAGTTCAAACAAATTCTTCCAGTTTCCATAGAAGTATATACTGTATGTGAAGGATTTTCGTAATAAATAGGAAGAGTTTTTGAGGCTATATTTAGTGAATCCTTTGCTTCTTGTTCTATATCTCCTACTTTATCATTAGCTATAGACATTAATATATCTTTCGCCTTTCTCCAATTACTTTTAAGTGTAAGACTAATTTTAAGCTCATTCCAAGTAAAAGGGAATGCATTAGTTTCATTTATAAGTCCTTCAGTAAGAATTTGTATATTTGGTATATGAGTAATTCTGCCAGTACTTTGTCCATGAGTTCTGTTATCATTTTCAATAACTTCAATTATAGTAGTATAAAACCAATCTATAGCTACCACATCCCCAAGACTCTCACCAATCTTTATTCTATCACCAAGTTTAAATGGCTTTTGAGAATTAATTATTAACCATCCCAAAAAACTCGCTACAAGATCACGAAACGCAAATGCAAGCCCTGCTGAAAATATTCCAAGGAATGTAAATATGTCCTTAGACTCATACATCCATATTGGTATAATGACTACAACCGTTAGGATATTTATTAATAATGAAGATCTTTTTTTATATTTTATTGTATTACTAGAATCAAAATTCGACTTGTTTATGAATGAGCATATACTTTTCTTTACTATGTGGAAAACCATTATCAACGCTACCGTTATAATTATTTTTATCACCACACCTACAGTTTCAAATCTTAAACCTAAATCCAACAAAAATTTAATCAAATGTTTTCTACTCCTTCATATTAATTTTAACTATATATGATAACATCTATAGTCAAAATAGTATAAATCAAACTCATATCTATGTCAATAATAGTGTTTAATATTTATATGATTTTTGGACATACTATTGTAAGAGGTGATATTATGTTCTTAAATTTCATAATAGGACTGGTTGTTCCTTGGTTGTTTATTATAATAGCCATGTCTAAAAAAACTAATAATTAAATATAAACAAAAATACTAAACTTATATTTCTTTGCTACATAAATTTACAGTTAAAGATTACTTTATAATTTTATAAATAATAGGGATTAGATGTGACTTAGTGAGAAAAGATAACTATATATTATTAACCTAAATGAGTGTACTCGGAAAACAATAATTAACAATTCCCATATTTGAGCAACAAAAGTATTTATTTGGATGTAATACTATAAGTGAAATAATAGCAGGTATGACAAAAAGGCTTTTTATACACTATTTTAAAAAGCCGTAGGCTGGTTATTTAATTAAAA
>NZ_JAHLEC010000038.1 GCF_018861705.1 Clostridium psychrophilum
ATTTTGTTAGAAGAATAGCAAAAATAAACGTTTTTTTATTGAAAAACTTTTTCAACTCTTTTTACGGTGGAAGTTAACTCTGCAAAGTGGAAGTTACTTTTTCAATTCACCTTTATTTTATATTTATTGTTGTTTTGAATATAATTTCAATTGCTTTTCCAAATTTTTTTAAAACTTTTCAAATATTTTTAAAAAAATGCCATAAACTTTTGAATATATAAAAGAATAAGTTTTAGGGTACACAAAAGGGGAAGAGCGTCCCCTTCCCCTTAATAATAAAAGCTTTTATTATGATTTGATTACCAATTGGTTTTTATAAATATATAAGTTATTATTTAACTATTGAAGTAACAACTCCAGATCCTACAGTTCTACCGCCTTCTCTGATTGCAAATCTTAATCCCTCATCCATTGCTACTTGAGTGATTAATTCTACATTCATGTCTATGTGGTCTCCTGGCATTACCATTTCCATTCCGTCTGGTAATTTAATTGATCCTGTTACATCTGTTGTTCTAAAATAAAATTGTGGTCTATATCCGTCGAAGAATGGTGTATGTCTTCCGCCTTCTTCTTTTTTAAGTACATATACTTGACCTACAAATTTTGAATGTGGATGTATTGAACCTGGTTTTGCAAGTACTTGACCTCTTTCAATATCATCTCTTTGAACTCCTCTTAATAACGCTCCAATGTTGTCTCCAGCCATTGCTTGATCTAGAAGTTTTCTAAACATTTCTACTCCTGTACATACAACTTTTCTTTTTTCTTCACTTAGTCCTACTATTTCTACTTCTTCTCCAATTTTAAGAATTCCAGTTTCAACTCTTCCTGTAGCAACTGTTCCTCTACCTGTGATTGTAAATACATCTTCCACTGGCATTAAGAATGGTTTATCTGTTGCTCTCTTTGGTGTTGGAATATAAGTATCTACAGCATCCATTAATTCCATAATGCATTTTGTTGCTTCTGGATCTGTTGGATTTTCTAGTGCCTTTAATGCTGATCCTGTTACAATTGGGATGTCATCACCAGGGAAGCCGTACTCACTTAATAATTCTCTTACTTCCATTTCAACAAGTTCCAATAATTCTGGATCGTCTACCATGTCTGCTTTGTTTAAGAATACTACAATATATCCTACTCCAACTCTGCTTGCAAGTAATATATGCTCTCTTGTTTGAGGCATTGGGCCATCTGCTGCACTAACAACTAGAATTGCTCCATCCATTTGTGCTGCTCCGGTAATCATGTTCTTTACATAATCGGCATGTCCTGGGCAATCAACATGTGCATAATGTCTGTTTTCTGTTTCATATTCAACATGTGATGTGTTAATTGTAATTCCTCTTTCTCTTTCCTCTGGTGCTTTATCAATTTGGTCGAACCTAGATGCTTCTGCCAAACCCTTAGTTGCAAGGACTGCTGTTATTGCAGCTGTTAATGTAGTTTTGCCGTGATCTACGTGCCCTATCGTTCCTATGTTTACATGTGGTTTAGTTCTTTCAAACTTTGCCTTTGCCATTTTGTGTTCCTCCTTATATTTGCATATTATATTCTTATTATTTACTTCCTATAATTTGTTCTTGAATACTCTTTGGAACTGGTTCATATGCAGCAAACTCCATGCTGTATACTCCTCTTCCTTGAGTTCTTGATCTAAGTGTAGTAGAATATCCGAACATTTCTGATAATGGAACCATTGATTTAATTATTTGAGCGCCTGCTTGAGCTTCCATTCCTTCAATTCTACCTCTCCTTGAATTAATGTCTCCCATAACATCTCCCATGTATTCTTCAGGAACTGTTACTTCAACTTTCATTACTGGTTCAAGTAATACTGGATCTGCTTTTGCCATACCATTTTTGAAAGCCATAGAACCAGCAACTTTAAATGCCATTTCATTTGAGTCAACATCATGATAAGAACCATCAACAACTTTAACTTTAAAGTTAAGAACTGGGTATCCACCAAGAATACCACTCTTTGAAGCTTCTTTAATTCCGTTTTCAATTGGTTGTATAAATTCTTTAGGAATAGATCCACCTACAGTACAATTTTCAAACGAATAAGGTTCCGTAGTTGGTATTAATTCTATCCAGCAATGACCATATTGTCCACGGCCACCTGATTGTTTAATATATTTACCTTCTGCTTTAACTTGCTTTCTTATTGTTTCTTTATATGCAACCTGTGGTTTACCTACATTGCATTCGACTTTAAATTCTCTTTGAAGTCTATCAACAATAATTTCAAGATGAAGTTCACCCATACCACCAATTATAGTTTGACCAGTTTCCTGATCAGTATGCGTTTGGAAAGTTGGGTCTTCTTCAGAAAGTTTAGCAAGAGACATTCCCATTCTTTCCTGTCCATCTTTTGTTTTTGGCTCAATAGCTACATGAATTACTGGATCTGGGAATTCCATGGTTTCAAACAATATTGGATGATCTTCATCACATAATGTTTCGCCAGTCGTTGTATTTTTAAGTCCAATTATTGCACCTAATTCTCCAGCACGTAATTCTTCAACTTCTTCTCTGTGATTAGCATGCATTTTAACCAATCTACCAATTCTCTCTTTTTTATCTTTGTTAGCATTTAATACATATGTACCAGTTTTCATTATGCCTGAGTACACTCTTGCAAAACAAAGTCTTCCAACGAAAGGATCTGTAGCTATTTTAAATGCTAATGCTGCCATTGGCTCATCATCACTTGGATGTCTTATTAATGGTTCTGCAGAATCAACATCTTGTCCTTTGATAGCTGGTATATCAAGTGGTGACGGCATATAATCTATAACCGCATCTATCATCATTTGAACACCTTTATTTTTATATGAAGAACCGCAAAGTACAGGTACTATCTCATTATTAATAACACCTTTCCTCATTGCTGCTTTTAATTCCGCTTCGCTTATTTCTTCACCATCAAGATATTTCATCATAAGATCTTCATCAAGTTCAGCAATTGCTTCAACCATGGCTGCTCTATATTCTACTGCTAATTCCTTCATATCTTCGGGAATCTCTATTTCCTCTATTTGTGTTCCTAAATCATCCTTATAGACTTCTGCAATATTTCTAATTAAATCTATAATTCCAAGGAAACCTTCTTCTTTTCCTATTGGAAGTTGTACTGGGATTGCATTTGCCTTAAGTCTATCTCTCATCATATCTACAACTCTATAGAAATCGGCACCCATTATATCCATTTTATTAACATACGCCATTCTTGGAACATTGTACTTAGTGGCTTGTCTCCACACTGTTTCAGATTGTGGTTCAACACCACCCTTTGCACAAAATACAGAAACCGCGCCATCAAGGACTCTTAGAGATCTTTCAACTTCAACTGTGAAATCTACGTGCCCTGGTGTATCAATAATATTTATATTATAACCTTTCCAAAAACATGTTGTAGCTGCAGATGTTATTGTGATACCTCTTTCTTGTTCTTGTACCATCCAATCCATTGTAGCTCCACCATCATGAACCTCACCAATTTTATGTGTTTTTCCTGTATAGAATAATATACGTTCAGTTGTTGTTGTTTTACCAGCATCAATATGAGCCATAATACCTATATTACGAAATTTATCTAAAGAATATTGTCTATCCACTATTTGTTCCTCCCCTCACGAGTGATTTAAAATTTGACAAAACTGTCTTGGCAAAGCCAAAACAGTTCTGATATTAATATCTGTAATGAGCAAAAGCCTTATTGGCTTCAGCCATTTTATGAATGTCTTCTCTCTTCTTAACTGCTGCTCCAGTATTGTTTGAAGCTTCAAGTAGTTCGTTAGCAAGTTTTTCTCTTGCATACTTCTCTCCTCTTTTATCTGCAGCAAGAAGTAACCATCTTAAACCTAATGTTTGTCCTCTCTCAGGTCTAACTTCGATAGGCACTTGATAATTAGCTCCACCTATTCTTCTAGCTTTTACTTCAAGTAACGGAATAACATTGTTTAATGCTGCTTCAAAAACCTCTAAAGGTTCTTTACCTGTCTTTTCTTTAATTATGTCAAAAGCTTCATAGCATATTTTTTGTGCTACTCCTCTTTTACCATCTTCCATTACATTGTTTATTAACTTTGTAACAACTTTGCTCTTGTACATTGGATCTGGCAATACATCTCGTTTTGCAATATATCCTTTTCTAGGCACTTTACTTCCCTCCTTAACAATTTTAATTAACTCATAGGTACTCGATATTTCTACCGTAAAGCACTCTGTACTCCTGCAAATGTATGTAAATATAAACTTATCATATATATAAATGCTGAAGACATTGTACCTTAAGTCAAAGCATTATTTTTTTTGCTTTGGTCTTTTAGTACCATATTTAGATCTACTTTGTAGTCTACCTGCAACTCCAGCTGAATCTAATGTTCCTCTGATGATGTGATATCTAACTCCTGGTAAATCTTTTACTTTTCCACCTCTTATAAGTACAACACTATGTTCTTGTAAATTGTGGCCTACACCTGGTATATAAGCAGTAACTTCGTATCCGTTTGTAAGTCTAACTCTTGCTACTTTTCTTAATGCAGAGTTTGGCTTTTTAGGAGTTGTTGTTTTAACTACTGTACAAACACCTCTTTTTTGTGGACAACTTTTTAATGCTGGTGCAGCAGATTTTGTAATTAATGTCTTTCTGCCTTTTCTTACTAATTGATTAATAGTTGGCATGATTTCACCTCCCCATTTTTATAAACTAATTTGAATTTATATCAATGCATCATAACATAACTAAGTAGTTATGTTACTGCAAGGATATTATCTATATTATTTAGTTGCTAGCATTTATTTAATCTTCAAGACGCAATGCTGTTGCTGAAGCAACATCTATATCACAAAGACTACCTAGTTCTTTCATTGTGTCTACAAATATTATTTGCAGGGAATTAACCTTTGCTAGTTTTAGAATAGGATCAGTAATACTACTATCAGCATCTTTGGCTATATATAAAACCGTGCCTTGACTATTCTTCAATGCTTTTAGGGTTTGTTTAACTCCAACGACTTTCTGACCTACAATTTTACCTACCATTTTTAACTCCCTTCATAATTACAATCAGTAGATATCTCTAGTTAAATATATCTGCTTGATTTAAATCACACACAAGGTGTATTTTATCATTTAAGCATCACCCTGTCAACTAGTTATAACTTATACTTTTAAATCATTTTCAATTTCCAGTTTTTCTTCATCTTCAGTATTAATTTTTATAGTTCTATACCTTGTCATACCAGTACCAGCAGGTATTAACTTACCAATTATTACATTTTCTTTCAACCCAAGTAATGGATCGATTTTACCTTTAATAGCAGCATCGGTAAGTACCCTTGTTGTTTCCTGGAAAGAAGCTGCAGACAAAAATGATTCTGTTGCAAGTGCGGCCTTAGTTATTCCTAATAGAGAAATTTTGCCTACGGCAGGTACGCCACCCTCAGCTTCAACTTTTGTATTAGCATCTTCAAATGCAAAAATATCTACTAGATTTCCTGGTAGTAATTCTGTATCGCCAGATTCTTCAACCTTGACTTTCCTTGTCATTTGTCTTACAACAACCTCTAAATGTTTATCATTAATATCAACACCTTGAAGTCTATAAACCTTTTGTACTTCTGATGATAAATAGTTTTTAACTCCATTGACACCTTTAATTCTTAAGATATCATGTGGATTAACTGAACCTTCAATTATTTCATCTCCAGCTTCAATTCTATCACCATTAGCAACTTTTAACCTTGATCCAAATGGTATATCATAACTAAATTCTTCGCCTGCATCACCAGTTACAAAAACAACTCTCTTTTTCTTAGTATCTTCCATTTTAACTGTACCACAGACATCACTTACTATTGCAAGTCCCTTTGGCTTTCTAGCTTCAAATAATTCCTCAACTCTTGGAAGTCCTTGAGTTATATCTGATCCTGCTACTCCACCAGTATGGAATGTTCTCATTGTAAGTTGTGTTCCTGGTTCACCTATTGATTGAGCTGCAATTATTCCAACTGCTTCTCCAATATTAATTTTTTGAGAAGTTGCCATATTCATGCCATAACATTTAGCACAAACTCCAATTTTAGCTTTACATGTAAATACTGATCTAATCATAACCTTTTTCACACCAGCATTTTGAACTTCTTCGGCTAAATGAATGTCCATATATTCACCCTTTGGAACTATTACTTTGCCAGTCTTTGGCTGTATAATATCCTCAGCCGTATATCTCCCTGTTAATCTTTCAACTAACTGTTCGATTACTTCATTTCCATCACAAATTTCTGAAACTTCAAAACCTTCATCAGTTCCACAATCTTCATGACGTACAATAACATCTTGACATACATCAACAAGCCTTCTTGTTAAATATCCTGAATCGGCTGTTTTAAGTGCAGTATCTGCATTACCTTTTCTAGCACCATGTGTTGATATAAAATACTCTAATACATCTAGTCCATCTCTAAAAGATGATCTAATAGGTAATTCGATTATTTTACCGGACGGATTAGCCATAAGGCCTCTCATTCCTGCTAGTTGCTTAATCTGACTCCTAGACCCTCTGGCACCAGAATCTGCCATCATAAATATTGGATTAAATTTATCCATACCATCCATTAATGCATTTGCTACATCTTCTGTTGTCTTAGTCCATTTTTCTATTACTCTTTGATATCTTTCTTCCTCAGATATAAAACCTCTTCGGAACATTTGCTCAATTTTATTGACAGTATCGTCAGCCTCTTTAAGCAATGCTTTTTTAGCTTTTGGAACCACCATGTCAGATGTCGCAACCGTAATTGCTGAAATCGTTGAATAATGATATCCTTTAGCCTTTATTTTATCTAACATCTTAGAAGTTTCTGAAGGACCATATTTCAAATAGCATTTATCAATAATACTACCAAGATTTTTCTTACTTACTAAGAAATCTATTTCTAATTTTAATTCATTACCAGGAATGCTTCTATCAATAAAGCCTAAATCCTGAGGTATTGTTTCATTAAAAATTAATTTTCCTGGTGTAGTTTCTATAATTCCAGATATATTAACACCATTTTGTACACCAAATAACTTAACTTTAATTTTTGCATGAATATCTATATCTTTTATTTGATATGCCATTATTACTTCATCTGGTGATGAGAATGCTCTTCCCTCACCTTTAGCACCATCTTTATCTATAGTTAAATAGTAAGATCCTAAAACCATATCTTGAGTAGGTACACAAACCGGCTTACCATCTGATGGTTTCATAATGTTATGAGCTGCAAGCATTAAAAATCTTGCTTCAGCCTGAGCTTCAACAGACAACGGAACGTGAACTGCCATTTGATCACCATCAAAATCTGCATTGTATGCAGTACATGCAAGTGGATGGAGTTTAATTGCTCTACCTTCTACAAGTATAGGTTGGAAAGCTTGTATTCCTAATCTATGAAGTGTAGGTGCACGGTTTAATAATACTGGATGATCAGTAATTACTTCTTCTAACACATCCCATACTTGAGGCATAACCCTCTCAACCATTCTTTTAGCACTTTTAATATTATGAGCTACTCCACTACCAACTAGTTTCTTCATAACAAAAGGCTTAAATAATTCTAAAGCCATTTCCTTTGGAAGACCACATTGATACATTTGAAGTTCTGGTCCAACAACAATAACCGAACGTCCAGAATAATCAACACGTTTTCCAAGTAAATTTTGTCTAAATCTTCCTTGTTTACCTTTTAACATGTCAGAAAGGGATTTCAAAGGTCTGTTTCCTGGTCCTGTAACTGGCCTTCCACGTCTTCCATTATCAATCAATGCATCTACAGCTTCCTGAAGCATCCTTTTCTCATTTCTAACAATTATATCTGGAGCTCCTAAATCTAAAAGCTTTTTAAGTCTGTTATTTCTGTTTATTACTCTTCTATATAAATCGTTCAAATCAGAAGTAGCAAACCTTCCTCCATCCAATTGTACCATCGGTCTTAAATCAGGAGGAATTACAGGTATTACATCAATTATAATCCATTCAGGTTTGTTCCCTGATTTTCTAAATGACTCTGATACATCAAGCCTTCTTATACTTCTAATTCTTTTTTGTCCTGTACTTGTTTTTAAATCTTCCTTCAATTCCTTGGATAATTCTTCTAGATTTACACGTTGTAGAAGCACTTTAACAGATTCTGCACCCATGCCAGCTACAAAACTATCATCTCCAAATTTATCAATAGCTTCTCTATATTCTTTTTCACTAAGAATTTGCTTTCTTAGTAATGATGTTTCTTTTGGATCCAATACTACATAAGAAGCAAAATATAAAATCTTTTCTAGAGATCTAGGTGACATATCTAAAATAAGTCCCATACGAGATGGTATTCCTTTAAAATACCAAATGTGAGATACTGGAGCAGCAAGTTCAATATGCCCCATTCTTTCACGTCTTACTTTAGATTTTGTGACTTCAACACCACATCTATCACAAACTATTCCCTTATATCTTACTCTTTTATATTTTCCACAATGACATTCCCAATCTTTAATTGGCCCAAATATTCTTTCACAAAATAACCCGTCTCTTTCAGGTTTTAAAGTTCTATAGTTTATAGTCTCAGGTTTTTTTACTTCACCTTTTGACCATTCTCTGATTTGTTCCGGTGATGCTAATCCTATTTGAATAGCATCAAAATTATTAAATTCAAACAAGGGTACAGCCTCCCTTCATATTAACCTTCATATTAGTGTTCATCATTAAAATCATTCAATTCTAGATCTTCACCTAAATCTTCTATTGGCACTTCATCATAATTCATTTCAACATCTACTTCTTCATCTTCATCAATAAGTTCAACGTACTCTTCCTTTTTCGAATTAGGAGTTTCCTTTTCTGAACCTTCTATATTAACATTTAAAGCTAAGTCTTCTGATTCATCATCAACTGATTCTTTTAGTTTAATTTCTTCTCTATCATCAGTAAGAACCTTAACGTTTAAGCATAACGCTTGTAATTCTTTTATAAGAACTTTGAAGGATTCAGGCACACCTGGTTCTGGAATATTCTCGCCTTTTACAATCGCTTCATACGTTTTAACTCTACCAACAACATCATCAGATTTAACCGTTAAAATCTCTTGTAATGTATGAGCTGAGCCATAAGCCTCTAAAGCCCAAACTTCCATTTCTCCAAATCTTTGGCCACCAAATTGTGCTTTACCACCCAATGGCTGCTGAGTAACTAGAGAATATGGTCCTGTAGATCTAGCATGTATCTTATCATCAACTAAATGATGTAATTTTAAGATGTACATATATCCAACAGTAACTCTGCTATCAAATGCTTCTCCTGTTCTTCCATCATATAAGTCAGTTTTTCCATCTGCATCATATCCAGCTTTTTTAAGACACACTTCTATTTCTTCTTCAAGTGCACCATCGAAAACTGGTGTTGCAATATGCCAACCTAATTCACTAGCGGCCCATCCCAAATGAACTTCTAATACTTGACCTATATTCATACGAGAAGGAACACCTAGTGGATTCAAACATATTTGTAATGGTCTGCCATCTGGTAAAAACGGCATATCTTCCATTGGTAATACTCTGGAAATAACTCCCTTATTACCATGTCTTCCTGCCATTTTATCGCCTACAGAAATCTTTCTCTTTTGAGCTATATAACATCTAACTAACTCATTTACACCTGGTGGAAGTTCATCACCATTTTCCCTAGTAAATACTTTAACATCAACGATTATTCCGGCTTCACCATGTGGAACTCTAAGAGAAGTATCTCTTACTTCTCTTGCTTTCTCACCAAATATAGCTCTTAATAATCTTTCCTCTGCAGTAAGCTCTGTTTCTCCCTTAGGGGTTACCTTACCCACTAAGATATCACCAGATCTTATTTCAGCACCTATTCTTATTATTCCGCCTTCATCAATGTCTTTAAGTGCATCCTCACCAACGTTTGGAATATCTCTAGTAATTTCTTCTGGTCCAAGCTTTGTGTCTCTTGCTTCTGATTCGTATTCTTCAATATGAACTGAAGTGAATACATCATCACGAACTAGTTCTTCAGATATTAACATTGCATCCTCATAGTTATAACCTTCCCAAGTTACAAATCCCATACGGATGTTTTTACCTAAAGCTATTTCTCCAAGATCTGTTGAAGGACCATCTGCTAAAACAGAATTTGCTTCAACTCTTTCGCCTTTATCAACTATAGGTCTCTGATTTATACATGTTCCTTGATTAGATCTCTTGAACTTAAGAATTTTATAAACATCAAGTCCATTGTCTGATTCTCTTCTAACCTTAATTTCGTTAGCACTTACATACTCAACTATTCCTGCATTTTTAGCCTTAGGAAGAACACCAGAATCTACTGCAGCTCTATATTCTATACCAGTAGCTACAATTGGAGATTGTGATTTAAGTAGTGGAACTGCTTGACGTTGCATATTAGAACCCATAAGTGCACGACTTGCATCATCATTCTCAAGGAATGGAATCATAGCAGTAGCTACAGAAACAATTTGCCTTGGTGAGATATCCATAAGATCTACTTCTTCTTTTGAAACAATTAATACTTCTTGTTTAGCTCTTACTGTTATTTTGTTGTCTACAAAAATACCATCTTCACCAATTGGTTCACTTGCTTGTGCAACTAAATACGCATCTTCTTCATCTGCAGTCATATAAATAATTTTATCTGTAACTACTGATGTTTTCTTGTCTATAACTCTATATGGTGTTTCAATAAAACCATATTCATTGACTTTAGCATAACTTGCAAGTGAATTAATAAGCCCTATATTAGGTCCTTCTGGTGTTTCTATTGGACACATTCTACCATAATGTGAGTAATGAACATCTCTAACCTCAAAACCAGCTCTCTCTCTAGAAAGTCCACCTGGTCCTAATGCAGATAATCTTCTCTTGTTTGTAAGTTCTGATAACGGATTTGTTTGATCCATGAATTGAGAAAGTTGTGAACTTCCAAAAAATTCTTTTATAGCCGCAGCTACAGGTCTTATATTTATAAGCGCTTGAGGTGTTATTCCTTCCTGGTCTTGAATTGTCATTCTTTCCTTAACAACCCTTTCCATTCTAGACAAACCTATCCTGAACTGGTTCTGTAAAAGCTCTCCTACAGATCTAATTCTTCTATTTCCTAAATGATCAATATCATCAATATTACCGACACCGTATGGTAAGCCTAACTCGTAGCTCACTGTAGCATACATATCATCTTTAATTATATGTTTTGGTATTAATCTAGTTTTATTCAATTTTAACTGTTCTTTAATTGATTCTTCATCAGTATTATTATCTAGTATTTCTTTTAATGTTGGATAATGAACCATTTCTCTAATATTAAGATCTGAGATATCGAAACTAACCACATCTTTAATATTAACGAAGTTATTTCCTATAACTCTTATCACTTGATCCTCTACTTGAAGATCTACTACATTAATTCCTAGATTTTGAATCTCTAAAGCAACTTCTCTATCAATTTTTTGATCCTTTTCAACTATTACTTCACCAGTTGCTGGATTAACAATGTTCTCAGCAGCAATTTGATTCGCAATTCTATGATTAATAGATAGCTTTTTATTAAATTTATATCTACCAACTCTTGACAAATCATATCTCTTAGCATCAAAGAATAGTGAATCAATAAGTGATACCGCACTATCCACTGTTGGCGGTTCACCTGGTCTTAATCTCTTATATATCTCAATTAATGCTTCTTCTCTTGTTTTGGTATTGTCTTTCTCAATTGTCGCTTTTAGTCTTTCTTCATCACCTAATAATTGATGTAAGTCTAAATCACTTCCATTATCCATCATAGCTCTTGCTAAGATACTTATTGGTAGTTTTCTAGTCTTGTCAATTCTAATATATACAATATCATTAGAATCCGTTTCATACTCTAGCCATGCTCCTCTATTAGGAATTACAGTAGCCGAGTAAAGTTTTTTCCCTGTCTTATCAACTGAATAATTATAATAAACTCCTGGTGATCTAACCAATTGACTTACTATAACTCTTTCTGCTCCGTTAATAACAAATGTACCTTGTGGTGTCATCAGTGGGAAATCTCCCATAAAGACTTCTTGCTCTTTAATTTCACCAGTTTCATTATTACGCAATCTAACCTTAACTTTTAAAGGTGCTGCGTAAGTTGTATCTCTTTCTTTACATTGCTCTTCAGTATACTTAATATTTTCTATATCAAGCTTGTATCCTACGAACTCTAGAACAAGATTTCCCGTATAATCTTGGATAGGATTTATATCATCAAAAACCTCTTGAAGTCCTTCTTTTAAAAACCAATCATAAGAGTCTAACTGTATCTCAATTAAATTTGGCATATCAGTTACTTCTTCAATTTTTGAAAAACTCATTCTTGTTCTTTTACCTAATTGGACAGGATGTACCATCAGCTTTCACCCCTTGCATAAACTAAAATAACCAAAAACACACTTTCCCCTAGGACATTATGCTTCTGGATTCACACCTTTATAGTGTTATTATAACCATTTTTATTAAAATAATTCATATTAACCAGTATTTTCATTTTTTTTGTTAAAAATTCACTGATTTTATTATGTTAAGCTATATTAGCATAATTATATTTCTATGTCAACCTAGCATTTTAAAAAAGGGCACTCTTATGTAAAAGTACCCCCTTGTTTTAAAATAATATTATTTTACTTCTGCAGTTCCGCCAACTTCTTCTATTTTAGCTTTCATAGCAGCAGCATCATCTTTACTTATGCCTTCTTTAATTGTTTTAGGAGCAGCATCAACTACATCTTTAGCATCTTTTAATCCTAATCCAGTTATTTCTCTAACAATTTTAATGATTTTAATTTTGCTAGGTCCAACGCTTGTTAATATTACGTCAAACTCAGTTTTTTCTTCAACAGCAGCAGTAGCTGCGCCTGCAGCTGCAGCTGGTGCAGAAGCACTTACTCCAAATTCCTCTTCGCAAGTTTTTACTAATTCATTTAATTCTATAACACTCATATCTTTTATAGCTTGAATAATTTCTTCTCTTGTCATTATAAATGCACCTCCGAATTTTTTTCATGTATATATTTTATGTTGGCCTTTAAAAAGGCATAGTTGCCTTTTAGAAAGACCTGGTTGCTTCTATTGAAATCAAATCAATTAAAATCAGTTGATATGTATCTCAAAATAATACTTATAATATTATTCTACTGATTCTTTTTGTTCCTTAATTGCGTTCAATAAATATGCAAGATTTGATAATGGAGCCTTGAAGCTTCCAAGTAATTTTGCAATAAGAACGTCTCTTGGTGGTATAGCTGCTAATGCGTTAACTTGAGCACTATCTAATATATCGCCCTTCATTATTGCTGCTTTTAGCTCTAATTTTTTATGAGTTTTTGCAAATTCATTTAAAACTCTAGCTGCAACAGTTGGGTCTTCATATCCGAAAGCTAATGAAATTGAACCTTGTAAGTGTGGTACTATACCGTCAATTCCCAATTCCTTTGCTGCAAGAATAACTAGAGTGTTTTTATAAACCTTATACTCCACTCCAGCTTCTCTAAGGTTTTTTCTTAACTCTGTATCTTCTTCTACATTTAGACCTTGATACTGACTAAGTACTACTCCTTGAGCCTTTGATAATTTTTCTTTTATCTCTGCTACTTTAACTGCTTTTAATTCTCTATTATTGCTTAACACTGTGTATCCACCTCCTAACAGTTTTTAACTGCTTTATGAAAAATTAAAATCTCTCCGCAGACACGAAGAGACCTAATATTTGTACACAAGTACATTTATTGGAATCCTCGGCAGGCATGTTATCTTTTACGCTTTCGCACCTACTATCTACGGAATATTATTTAATTAACTTTAAGCATTGTATCATGCAAAGTCTTAATTGTCAATACTAATCTAAGACTTTAGCTTGATTAACTTTAATTCCAGGTCCCATAGTCGCTGAAACTGCTACTGATTTTAAATATTGTCCTTTAGTTGCTGATGGTTTAGCTTTAACTACTGCTTCCATTAAAGCATGAAAATTTTGTACTAATTTTTCAGCACCGAAAGATTTTTTTCCAATTACTACATGAATTATAGATGTTTTATCAACTCTATATTCAACTTTACCAGCTTTGATTTCATTTATTGCTTTAGTAACATCAAATGTAACAGTTCCTGATTTTGGGTTTGGCATTAATCCCTTAGGTCCAAGTACTCTACCTAATTTACCAACAACACCCATCATGTCTGGAGTCGCAACAACTACATCAAAACCAAACCAATTATCATTTTGAATTTTATCAACTAATTCATCAGTTCCAACAAAGTCTGCTCCTGCAATTTCTGCTTCTTTAGCTTTATCACCTTTAGCAAAAACTAATACTTTAACTTCTTTACCTGTTCCAAAAGGAAGCACTACTGCACCTCTAACTTGTTGGTCAGCATGTCTTGGATCAACACCAAGGCTTACTGAAAGTTCTACAGTTTCATCAAATTTTGCTTTAGCTGTTTTCACTACAAGATCCATAGCCTCTGCTGGTGTATATAAAACGTTTCTATCTATAAGTTTAGCACTCTCTATGTAGTTCTTTCCCATAATAGTATCCTCCTTCGTGGTTATAACGGTTTTTACCTCCCACGTAATTAATTAAATTTATTTTTCTACAACTATTCCCATGCTTCTTGCTGTTCCAGCTATCATACTCATAGCAGCTTCAATTGATGCCGCATTTAAATCTGGCATTTTTAATTCTGCTATTTCTCTTACTTTAGCTTTAGAAACTGTTGCAACCTTAGTTGTATTTGGAACTCCTGAACCGCTTTCTATTCCAGCTGCTTTCTTTAATAATATAGCTGCTGGTGGAGTTTTTAGTATAAAGCTAAAAGATCTATCTTGATATACTGTTATTACTACTGGTATTATCATGCCTGCTTGATCAGCAGTTTTTGCATTAAATTCTTTACAAAATCCCATGATATTAACACCATGTTGCCCAAGTGCTGGTCCAACTGGTGGTGCAGGAGTTGCTTTCCCTGCAGGAAGTTGTAATTTTATCATTCCTGTTATTTTCTTAGCCATGAATTTATACCTCCTATATTGTGGTAATCGGATTTAAAATCCTCCCACTTATAAAACTTTCGTTTTATTTATAACCTAGTCTAATTTTTGTATTTGATTGAATTCTAATTCAACAGGAGTTTCCCTGCCAAACATGTTTATAAGTGCTTTAATCTTTTGCTTTTCTGGATGAATTTCTTGTATAAGTGCAACAAATCCTTCTAATGGTCCAAATGTTACTTGTATATTCTCACCTATCTCATAGTCAACAGCTATAGTTTTTTCTGCAATCCCCATAGTTCTAACTTCATCTTCAGTAAGAGCTACCGGTTTAGATCCCGGTCCTACAAACCCAGTAACACCTCTTGTATTTCTAACAATATACCAAGATTCATCTGTCATAAGCATCTTAACCATTACATAACCTGGAAATACTTTTTTTAAAGTTATTTTCTTTTTTCCATCCTTTACTTCGACTACTTCTTCCATAGGAACTTGAATATCATGTACGTATTCTTCAAGATTTCTATTTTCAATTGCCTTTTCTAGGTTAACTTTAACTTTATTTTCATAACCAGAATATGTATGTACAACATACCATTTAGCTTTATCTGCCATAACTCAAGGGGTGGAGTATTCCATCCCTACCTCCTTCCTTTACCTTATTTAAAGATTAGTTTATAGAGGTTATTAAAACCATAATCCAACAAACCTACAAACACTACAAAAAGGAAAGAAAAACTTGTCACTGCGTAAGTTGCTTTTTTAACATCATCTTTTGAAGGCCAAGTTATTCTATTCGCTTCTGATTTAAGTTCCTTGAAAAACTTCACTATACCTTTTTGGTTAGATTTTTCTTTTTTTGTAACATTCCCAGAGACAGCCATTTTATTCACATCCCTACAGTTTAGTGCTTAATGCTGTATTATTTTGTTTCTTTATGAAGTGTATGCTTGTGGCAGAACTTACAGTATTTCTTCATTTCAATTCTATCTGGGTTATTCTTTTTGTTTTTCATTGTACTATAATTTCTCTGTTTGCAATCAGTACAAGCTAAAGTTACTTTTACTCTCACAATCTGCACCTCCCGGTTTCTTATCTATTTAAGAAAGCTCATGCTTATTAAGCTCTAAGCTATCTATAGCATTTTTTGTTTTACTTAAATAATTTATCACAATTTAATACATATGTCAATGAATTAGTTAATGAATTAGTTAAAGAAACTGTTTCTTTAAACATTTCTCTCCTCTACAATTGACCTTGTACATATTGACTTTGTTTAATGTATTTCTTTATATTATTTAACTATTGAAGTAACAACTCCAGATCCTACTGTTCTTCCACCTTCTCTGATTGCAAATCTTAATCCCTCATCCATTGCTACTTGAGTTATTAATTCTACATTCATATCTATGTGGTCTCCTGGCATTACCATTTCCATTCCGTCTGGTAATTTAATTGATCCTGTTACATCTGTTGTTCTAAAATAAAATTGTGGTCTATATCCGTCAAAGAATGGTGTATGTCTTCCGCCTTCTTCTTTTTTAAGTACATATACTTGACCTACAAATTTTGAATGTGGATGTATTGAACCTGGTTTTGCAAGTACTTGACCTCTTTCAATATCATCTCTTTGAACTCCTCTTAATAACGCTCCAATGTTGTCTCCAGCCATTGCTTGATCTAGAAGTTTTCTAAACATTTCTACTCCTGTACATACAACTTTTCTTTTTTCTTCACTTAGTCCTACTATTTCTACTTCTTCTCCAATTTTAAGAATTCCAGTTTCAACTCTTCCTGTAGCAACTGTTCCTCTACCTGTGATTGTAAATACATCTTCCACTGGCATTAAGAATGGTTTATCTGTTGCTCTCTTTGGTGTTGGAATATAAGTATCTACAGCATCCATTAATTCCATAATGCATTTTGTTGCTTCTGGATCTGTTGGATTTTCTAGTGCCTTTAATGCTGATCCTGTTACAATTGGGATGTCATCACCAGGGAAGCCGTACTCACTTAATAATTCTCTTACTTCCATTTCAACAAGTTCCAATAATTCTGGATCGTCTACCATGTCTGCTTTGTTTAAGAATACTACAATATATCCTACTCCAACTCTGCTTGCAAGTAATATATGCTCTCTTGTTTGAGGCATTGGGCCATCTGCTGCACTAACAACTAGAATTGCTCCATCCATTTGTGCTGCTCCGGTAATCATGTTCTTTACATAATCGGCATGTCCTGGGCAATCAACATGTGCATAATGTCTGTTTTCTGTTTCATATTCAACATGTGATGTGTTAATTGTAATTCCTCTTTCTCTTTCCTCTGGTGCTTTATCAATTTGGTCGAACCTAGATGCTTCTGCCAAACCCTTAGTTGCAAGGACTGCTGTTATTGCAGCTGTTAATGTAGTTTTGCCGTGATCTACGTGCCCTATTGTTCCTATATTTACATGTGGTTTAGTTCTTTCAAACTTTGCTTTTGCCATTTTGTATTCCTCCTTATATAAATGATTACACTTTCGCGTTAGTAAACTCATCCTAGTGTACTGTATAACCTCATTAGTTATGGAGCCCATAACCGGGATCGAACCGGTGACCTCCACCTTACCAAGGTGACGCTCTTCCGACTGAGCTATATGGGCATTTGATTTTGGAGCGGGAAACGGGTCTCGAACCCGCGACAACCAACTTGGGAAGCTGGTGCTCTACCACTGAGCTACTCCCGCAGACGTACAACTTAACGCTATACACCAGTTATTAATTATACTGTTATCTGCTTTTTTTGTCAACACATTTTTATCTTTTACTTAAACATTTTTCTAATTTTCTTTTTACTCTTTGAAGAGCATTATCAATAGATTTCGCATGTCTATCTAAATCACAAGCAATTTCTTGGTACGATTTCCCATCCAGATAAGACATAAGCACTTCCATCTCCAATTGCGATAAAACTTCTCCAATTTCATTTTGAATGTTAATTACTTCTTCCCTGCTTATCACTAGTTCTTCTGGATCAGTGATTTTGGCACCTGAAAGCACATCCAATAATGTTCTGTCTGATTCCTCATCATATATTGGCTTATTTAAAGATATATATGTATTAAGGGGAATATGTTTTTGACGAGTAGCTGTTTTTATTGCTGTGATTATCTGCCTTTTAACACAAATCTCAGCAAAAGCTCTAAAAGAAGATAACCTATCTGCCTTAAAATCTCTAATAGCCTTATAAAGGCCTATCATTCCTTCTTGGTAAATATCCTCTTTATCAGCCCCAATTAAAAAATACAATTTAGACTTGGCTTTAACAAAATTCTTGTATTTATTAATTAAGTATTCTTGTGCACTAACATTATTTTTTTGTGCTTCACTAACTACTTCTTCATCTAATTTTTCTTCAAAACATAATTTATCCACACTAGCTCCAATCATTTTTTCCAACAAATATCCCCTCCACACAAAACATGTGACATATAGATGATTATACCTTAGAGTAATTTATATAGTCAAGGGAATTCAATGGCTCCTTCTCATTTTCTCAAGTTTTTCTAATGTTTTTTCATCTATTCTTTCTTCTAACCCATTTCTTTTTTCCAAATATCTTCTTTCAATACTCGATTTGATTTTTTTTTGAGTACTCATTACTTCGTGATAAAACTCTATAGAAGACATTCGAGTAGCTCCTCTTTGAAATGCAACCTGTTGCTCTAAAGAATCTGATGTAACAACACAGAACTCAGCTTTTCGCCCTATATTGTTAGACATTCTTTCAATATAATCATCTGCTGTTTCACCTTCTTTTGTGAAAACAACAATTAAATTTCCTTGCCTTTCTTTTTTTTGAATGCTACCTTTAACTAATTGTGCATCAAAAATTATAAACATTTTACAGCCATTATATCCAGAGTAGTTTTGAAGAATTTCTATAAGTTGCAAACGTGAATATTCGTAACTATATTCTTTAATAACTTTGAGATTTGGCCAACTATTTATAACATTATACCCATCAACAAAAATTGTTTTCACTTTCTACCTCATCTAATTTTTTGTTTCATAATTTCGTACATTATTATACCACCTGCAACAGAAGCATTCAAAGACGTTATTTTACCAACCATTGGTATTTTAACTAACACATCACATTTTTCTTTTGTAAGTTTTGATATGCCTCTGCCTTCACTACCAATAACAAGTGCTACTGCACCGGTTAAATCTGTATCAAATATATAATCTTGTGCTGCCATATCTGCGCCATACACCCATACACCACGTTCTTTTATTTTTTCTATAGCTACATTTATATTAGTTACTTTCGCTATTCTCATATGTTCTATTGCACCAGCTGATGTTTTATATACTGTTGGAGTCGCGCCAACATTTTTTCTCTTCGGTATTATTATACCATGTGCTCCACAAACCTCTGCAGTTCTTATAATAGATCCAAAATTATGTGGATCCTCTATTTCATCTAAAATAATTATAAAAGGTTTCTCTCCTCTATCACTTGCATATTTAAAGATATCATCTATTTCGAAATATTTATAAGGTGTTACTACCGCAATAACTCCTTGATGTGATGATGTTTGTGACATCTGATCTAGTTTTCTTCTGTCTACTTCTTTTGTAACAATCCCTTTTTCTTTAGCAATCGCTATTACAACACTTATAGATCCCACCATATCACCTTTAGCGATAAGAACATATTCTACTGTTCTATCAGACTTTAGAGCCTCTATAACTGCATTTCTCCCCTCTACTAAGTCTTCTCTCATTATTTTAGGTTCAAGTTCTTCATTTATATTACTTTTTTTATGATTTGTATCAACTCTCTCCCTAGCATCATTTTTGTTTTCTAATATACTTTCTGCATTTCCTTTATATCTTTTAGTTTTGGATTTGTTTTTTTCTTCTTTATTACTTGAAAACTCCCTACTCTCATAAGTACTACGACTGCTGGATTTATCTTTTCTAGATGCTACTCCATATTTGTCCTCTTTACTAGTATTGTTCCCATTTTTTCCTTGATATTTTTTTTTATCACTCATTTTAAATATCTCTCCTATTATCTCTATTTCATTTCATATTCTTTTCTAATTTCCAAAGTTTTTCCACAACACATACTACCTTCAGGACATACTCCACTAATACAGCTTGGTCCTGCATGTTTAAAAAGTACAGGGGCAACACTTCTTGCTTGCATTAACATTGTTTTTGCCATTTGTCTTATTTCCCATTGAGCTCTATTGCAACATCTCTGATTAAAGAAATGAATTAGTTCTCTTGCATTCATTGTAACTATTATTTTACTTGCACATGCATTTGGGAATACGTATCGTGCATCTTCAAGCGACTTTTTTTCTGCTTTGCTTTTCAAAATTTTGTACTCTTTTTCTCCGATTTCTCCAAAATTTAATAATTTTTTATCTAGTCTATATTCTTTTGTAAGTTTATCTAGCTCTTTTTTAGACAATATTCCTACTAGTTGATTATAAACTTCTTGATCCGAATTCATTGATTGTATAAAAATTGCTTTTGCTTCTTCATTTTGTTCAATACTTGGTGGAATTATGTATTCAAACTGCTTAAACTTTACATATCTTTGACTCTGTTGTGAATAAGATGCAACTCTATGCCTTACTAATTGATGAGTAAGACTTCTAGATACACCCTCTATTGCATAAGTGAAGCTCACATGTTCTATTGGAGAATGATGTCCATAAGTCATTAACATATCTAAAAATTTTTCAGTTTTTTGTTCTTCCAAATTCTCAAGTATTTCATCTACGCCTACTTGACTATAACAAAGTTTAGCTGCTGCTGCTATAACTTTTTCAGGATTAGGTGTGTGTTCTATTAATTTAACCTTAAGCATAATTACTCATCCCCCAGACTGATACTTATAATTTTATCAAAAATATAATTTAATCTCTCATTCTTTTCACTTAGATACAAAAAACCTACTAAAGCTTCAAATCCTGTTGCCCATTTATATTCATTTAAGTCTCCATTTTTAGGTGTGGTTCCACTTTTAGCATTTCTAGCTCTTTTAAATATTCTAAGTTCTTCCTCGTCGAGATCATCTATAAGTGATTTCATAAACTCACTTTGACCATGTGCTTTTACATATGCTACTGCTTTAACATGGATTTTATGTACATTCATATCCCTATTTTGTTCTACAAGATATGCTCTAATAAACACCTCATATATTGCATCCCCAACTATTGCAAGAACTAGTGGATTTAGCTGTTTTACTTGATTTACTGTAAATTTTCCCTTTAAAATGTTAAATTCCATGCTTATTCTCCTTTAAAACTATTTTCAAAAAATATAAAACCCGTCCTGTTTTAGGACGAGTTTTATTGCGGTAGCATCTACATTTATGCTCATTTTTAACGATAGATATTACCGGTAGTCTTGCTACAACTCTAAAGCAGGTTAAAAATCTTTCAATATAATATTTTACCTGTATTCGTTACCTACTCTCATCACCATTACTAACATTAAAGTTATATGTAATATTTTTTATATTTACTAATAAATATACACATTAAATGTGCTACTGTCAACAGTGATTCTTATCGAGTATTTGTTTCCCAATTGCTAAGTCCTCTGGTGTTGTTACCTTTATGTTATCGTAACTGCCTTCGTAAAGAAATACCTTGTTACCATATTGTTCAACCACCATTGTATCATCTGTTACCTTAATACCATCACTATTAATCTTTTTATGACAACTTAGGATAAGATTATATCTAAAAGCTTGTGGTGTTTGTACACAAAACAGAATTTCTCTTTTAGGTGTTTTTAAAGAAAATCCTGAAGAGTCTTTAATCTTAATTGTGTCCTTAGGCCTAACACCACAAGCCGTTGCTCCATATAAATTGGCATAAAACACTGCATCTTTAATTATAGACTCATTTACAAAAGGTCTAGCCCCGTCATGAATAAGTACAATTTCACAATTTGATACAGCTAATAAGCCTTTTAGCACGGAATCTTGTCTTTCTTTTCCACCAACTATTATATCTTTTACTTTTAAGAAGTTATATTTTTCAACTATTTCTTCTCTACAGTAATCCACTTCACCTTCTGCTGCAACTACTATAATCTCATCTATACAATCGCACTTTGTAAAAGCCTTTATAGTATAGTACAAAATAGGATACTCATTAATATTTAAGTACTGCTTATTAATAGACCTAACCATTCGTCTTCCTTTACCAGCTGCCAAAATTATTGCACAATTTCTACTCATATACAACCTCACTTACATAAATGATTAACTTTTTACTAATGAATCTTTGTTTTTAGCAAAAATCATCCTGCCTGCAGCAGTCTGCAGTACTGATGTTACAATAACAACTATGTTCTCACCAATATATCGTCTTCCACCTTCAACAACAATCATTGTACCATCATCTAAATAAGCTATTCCTTGACCTGATTCTTTTCCATCTTTCATAACTTGAATTTTCATTTCTTCTCCAGGTAGTACTACTGGTTTTACAGCATTTGCAAGTTCATTAATATTCAAAACTGGCACTCCTTGAAACTCTGCCACTTTATTAAGATTAAAATCATTTGTAATTACCTTGCCATTTAAAACTTGAGCTAATTTTAGTAGTTTACTATCTACTTCTGAAATATTTGGGAAATCTTTTTCCCAAATCACTACTTCAATATTTAACTCTTTTTGGATTTTGTTTAATATATCAAGTCCTCTTCTTCCTCTATTCCTCTTAAGACCATCGGATGAATCAGCAATATGCCTAAGTTCTTGTAAAACAAAAGTAGGTATAACTAGTGGTCCTTCTACAAAACCAGTTTGACAAATGTCAAATATTCTACCATCAATTATTACCGATGTATCAAGCACCTTTGGATTTTCATTAGTAAATCCCTTACCCTTTTTATCTTTGAGTCCATTACTTCTTTTTATACTTGTGAAAAAAGATAATATCTCATCTCTTTTTCTCGCGCAAATATCTGCTCCTAATGCTGCCATTATAACTGTGAATATAACAGCAATAATATTCCATATAGGAGATTGATATTTAAATAATCCTGCAAATAAAGATGCAATTACAAGACCTATTATTGCACCACCTGTACCAAAAATAATTTGTGAAGTAGGCATCTTTTGTGTACTTATTTCAACATAATCCATAAACTTCGTTATAAACGATACCATTAAAGGTGATAATAAGAACAAAATAATTCCAAAAATTAAAGCAGAAAAAATAATGAATATTATTCCCTGAATTGTACCACTTTTTAAATAATTGAGTCCGCCTAAATATCTTGTGCTTAAAAGCATACCTCCTATTAAATACCCTAAAATTAGTCCTATGATTGTAAAAAGTCCTCTTAATATTTTTTTTAGCAAAAACTTCACCTCCTTTAAATTATTAACACTTAATTGAATTTATATCCTGTTATTATCTAATATATACTATAACCTTGTGTATTTCAATAAAATATGGCATACAATTAACAGAATGTTAAACTAAATTTCTTATTTTACATAATGATTGTTCCATATTAAGCCCAAATGATAACATTATTTCACTAGCAACCATTCCTTCAACTCTTTCTAAAATCTTAACTTCTCCTGGTGGCAGCATATCTTGATTCTGTAAATAATATAAATCTCTAATCACTTCACACATCTTTAAAGTACTTCCACTTTGAATCTTCTTCTTGTTACTTCTATACCTATTATTCCAGTTGCTTTCAATTGTATTAGAACCCATTGATATCATATTTAGGGTTTTTTCTAATTCTTTTTTATTTAAAATATTTCTTATTTTATGATTTTCAATATTATCTATTGGAATCATAAAGTTCATATTATCTAGCAAAAGATATATATTTACATATTCATAACTTACATTAGAATATTTTCTAATATTTATATCCTTTATATATCCAGCACCATACTCTGCTATAAATATTTTTTCACCAATATTTAACATAACATTCCCCCTATTAATAAAACTCCTATTGATTTATTATATATTCATAAGGTGAAATGCGTACTTAATTTATTTACAAAAACGCAATGTAAATCCTATAACTAAGCTAGCAATGCTACTTAAATATTAACAAGGAGTTGAATTTAATGAAAGATTGCATATTTGATGATTTTCAAAATTCTGTGGATGAATCCCTATTAAGACATAGAAGTATCTTAGATATAATTACTAAACTTCAAGAATCTGAAGCCAGAGTTAATAGGGCTGTTGCAAAATCTATTACCAATTGTGGTTGTATCAAATTAGAAACAAAAAAACAATATACCTCCAACAATATAAATGATTCGAACTTAGATGACATTAAGTCTTCAAATGCTTCTCACATTGAAGGTAGCCTTTGCGATAATTGTAGGGAAGTCATAGAAAAAGAACTAGGAAACAATCTTTTTTATATAACTTCTTTATGTAATGTTTTAGACCTTAATTTGTATGATATTCTTTTAAAAGAATATGACAAAATCAGTATACTTGGTAAATACACCATGAGATAATAGAGTAGCACAAAATAAGTTAAAACCTATTTTGTGCTATATTTACTTGTCTAACATAAATTGTTCTTTCAACCTTCTCAATCCGTTTTTAATCGCCTTAGCTCTTGCTTCACCAATACCTTCTACACTATCAAGTTGCTTATAAGAAGCTTCCATCGTAGCCTTTAATTCTCTAAAGTGCTTAACAATGTTTTCTATAACATTTGCAGGTATTCTAGGTATCTTATTTAGCATCCTATATCCCCTTGGAGAAATAAAAGTATCCACTAAAGGAACACCTATATATCCAATAATTTTAGAAATAAAATCTAAATCCATTAACTCCTCTGAGCTCATGCCTTCCACTTGGCTATACATTTCAGTATAACTCATTCCAGCTTGACAATAATCTCTTATTAAAAGTATACCATCTTCTTCTACACTTCTAATTAACTCATGAAGTTGCATTGAAATTAGTCTACCTTCATTACCTAATTCACATATGTACCTTTCTATTTCTCCTACTATTCTCATTACCATTTCTGTCCTTTGCACTGCAGATATTGCATCAAAGAGGGTAGCCATATCTTGAAACTCTAAGAGATTTAAATTACTAACTACTCGTTCAAGTACTGAAACATATTTTTCTAATGTTTGTATAGCCTGATTTGCTTTTGCTAGGATAATACTACTATCTCTTAAAACGTACTTTATATCATCTTTATATACCGTTATAATCGTCCTTCTTTGTGATATTGCAACAACAACACACCCTGTTTGCTTAGCTATTCTCTGTGCAGTTCTGTGTCTTGTTCCCGTCTCATAAGTCGGTATTGTAGAACTCGGCATAAGTTGAGCATTAGCATATAATATTTTTTTTAAATCACTACTCATTACTATAGCTCCATCCATCTTTGCTAGCTCGTATACATAGGCAGGGCTATAAACCGAATTTATTCCAAATCCGCCATCTACAATGTCTAATATCTCCTTACCATCACCTAAAACAATAAGTCCACCTGTTTTAGCTCTCAATATATTTTCAAGCCCTTCTCTAAGTAAAGTACCAGGTGCCATTATTTTTAATATGCTCATAAGTTCCTTGCTTTTCTCTACTCTCATCTTCTTCTCCCTACCCAATTAATAATGTCATTAGAACATTTTGCTTATACTATCTTTTAATGATGATGTTGCTATAATTTCAATATTTTTATTTACTTTTAAATCTGATGATTATTTTTATACTAAAAAATAGTGTATTAAAAATGTAAATCTAACAATATATTTTTAATAACTCACTCTTATTTAAATAATAATTTAACAAATGATATTAATACATGTTAATAAACATTTTATACTTCCTACAAGTTAAAAAGCCACTCAAGAGTGGCTTTTTAACTTGTTATTTACTTTTGATTATATACTTCTTATAATACATAAACAACATTAATCATTCAATATTTTAAAAATCAATTTGCTGTTTTCCATAAGAGCATTTACACTGTCTCCTTTAATAATACTCCCCTTAAGTATTTCTTCAGAAAGTTTATCCTCAACAGTCTTCGTAATTTCCCGTCTTAGTGGCCTAGCTCCATAAGCAGTATCAAGTCCTGCATTAGATAAGTACTTTTTAACTGTCTCATCAAAACTAATATTAATTCCAAGTTCTTTAAGACGCTCCTTCACAACTTTAAGCATTATTTCTACTATTTTATATAAATCATCTTGTTCTAATGAGTGAAAAACTATAATATCATCAATTCTATTCAAAAATTCTGGTCTGAAAGAAAGTTTTAATTCTTCCAATATATTTTCCTTCATCTTTTCATATTCAGAGTTTATATCTTTCCCCTTTATATTAAAACCTAAAGCCTTTTGTTTTTTTAAAGTAGACGCTCCTACATTAGATGTCATTATTATTACTGTATTTTTAAAATCTATTGTTTTGCCTTTTCCATCTGTTAATCTTCCATCCTCCAATATTTGTAACAAAATATTAACTACATCTGGATGAGCTTTTTCAATTTCATCAAATAATATAACAGAATACGGATTTCTTCTCACTTTTTCCGTTAATTGACCACCTTCATCAAATCCTACATATCCAGGTGGTGAACCCATAAGTCTTGACACAGTATGTTTATCCATATATTCTGACATATCTATTCTTATCATGTTGTTTTCATCACCAAACATTGCCTCAGCCAAAGCCTTAGACAATTCAGTTTTTCCTACACCTGTGGGGCCTAAAAATATAAATGACCCTATAGGTCTTTTAGGATCCTTGAGACCAACTCTCGCACGCCTTATAGCTTTAGAAATAGACTTAACTGCCTCAGTTTGTCCTATCACTCTCGTGTGGAGCACTTCCTCTAATTTCAATAAACGCTCCGATTCTTTCTCAGTCAACTTTTCTATAGGTATATTAATCCACCTTGAAACAACATTTGCAATTTCAAGTTCTGTAACGATTAATTTATCTGCATTATTTTGAGTTTTCCAATTATTTTTAGAATTATATAACCTATCTTTTAATTCTTTTTCAGTATCTCTTATTTTTGCTGCTTTTTCAAAATTCTGTACTGATATAGCATCAGATTTTTCTTTAGAAATTTTGTCTATCTCATTTTCCAAACTTTTTAAATCTGATGGAGCTGTTAAGTTTTGAATTCTTACTTTCGCACCAGCCTCATCTATAAGATCAATTGCTTTATCTGGCAAAAATCTGTCAGAAATATACCTATGTGATAGGGTAACTGCGGCTTCTAAAGCATCATCAGTAAACTTAACTCCGTGATGTGCTTCATACTTATCCCTTAAACCTCTTAAAATAGCAACTGCTTCCTGTTTACTCGGCTCCCCTACAATTATAGGTTGAAACCTTCTCTCAAGTGCTGAGTCTTTCTCTATATGCTTTCTGTATTCATCTATAGTGGTAGCACCTATGCATTGAAGTTCTCCTCGAGCAAGGGCTGGTTTTAATATGTTAGATGCATCGATGGCCCCTTCAGCTCCTCCCGCCCCAATGATAGTATGAATTTCATCTATAAATATAATAACATTTCCTGCAACAACTATCTCCTTCATAACTTTTTTGAGTCTTTCTTCAAACTCGCCTCTATATTTTGAACCTGCAACCATAGATGATATATCTAAAGTAATAACTCTTTTGTCTTTTAGGATTTCAGGTATACTACCAGAGGATATTCTCTGCGCAAGGCCCTCTGCTATAGCTGTCTTACCTACACCCGGTTCTCCTATTAGGCATGGATTATTTTTCATTCTTCTACACAAAATTTCTAGGAGCCTCTGAGTTTCATTGTCTCTTCCTATAACTGGATCTAGTTTTCCCTCTTTTGCCATTTCAGTTAAATCTTTTCCAAAATGATCTAAGGTTGGCGTACCACTTTTTTGTTTTTCTTTTGATAAGCCTCCCTTTGGTGTATCTTCGGAACACCAGTTATTTAATATATCATTTTTCAATTTATTAAAATCTACTCCCAAATTAACTAAAATCGTATATGCAACACCTTCTGCTTCTCTAATTAATGCAAGCAAAATATGTTCTGGACTAATGTAATTATGATTCAGATTTCTAGCTTCTAATAGACTTAGTTCCAATAGTCGTTTTGTTCGTGGAGTCAACGGGATTTCATTTCTACGCATCTCTACGTCTCCCTCTCCCTCATACTCTATCACTAACTTTTTTACCCCAACAGATGAAATTTTCATATCATTTAAAGATTTTTTACATACTCCATCTTGTTCCTTTAGTATTCCTAACAATATATGTTCTGTACCTACATAACCATGTTTTAATTGTTGAGCCTCTTCTTGAGCATATATCAAAACCTTTTGTGCTCTCTCTGTAAATTTATTAAACATCATTTTAAAACACCTCACTTGCAACGGATTTATTTATACCTTTAATTGTACCCACTTTTATCCTAATTATTGCATTGCAGAATATTATTATCTGATTATTTAATAAAAGGCATACTTAAAATATTTTAATTTAAAATATTTTAAGTATGCCTTTATAAAATTTACATGTTTTAAAACTGTTATCTACTGAGAAATCATCATATTTATGTATTTTCTATCCTTGTAGAGCATAGAGATTCCTTTTTCATAGTTAAAGAAATTAATACTAATGCATTTATCATCATAACATCTAATATTAATATTTTCACTTTCCTTTAACACTACATCTATCTCAGAATTATCTTTAAAATAAGAGAATCCTTTAATCTTATTTAATAATTCTATGATGTTATTCTTGTTTTTAATCATTTTGTTTCTCCTTGTTGTAATTTTATTTTTAAAATCTTTAATAAGTAATATCTTTATAACCACTTTTTTAAATTACTAGTATTTTGACTTCGAATATATAAAGTTTACCTTGCTACCATAGCCAAACATAATTTTAATAAGATATAATTTATTTGTATTAAAGAATATATTCATGTTACTCTAATCTTTTACATGGATAATCCTCTAATTTTAGCATTATGTACTTAATTAAATTGATATTGCAGAACTAACAATTGCTACTTAATCATAAGAAAAATTTTCAAAATATACTATGCCATAAATTTTTCAATTTCTTCTACTGATTTAATAATTTGTTTTGAAAGATTTTCACACCCATATTCCGTAATTAATAAATCATCCTCTATTCTAATTCCAATGTTCTCTTCTTCAATATAAAGACCTGGCTCATTTGTAAGTACTATTCCAGCTTTTAGTTTTATGTTACGATTCCCTACATCATGGGTATCTAAGCCTAAATAATGACTTACTCCATGAAAATAATATTTAGGTAATTCATTAACTTCTTTTATAAGACCTAACTCTATACATCCATCTGCAAGTACTTTTTTAGCAGTTTCATTCAAAACTGAGAACATTATACCAGGTTTTGCAATTTTTATTACTGCTTCTTGAGCCTTTAATACCACATTATAAACTTGCTTTTGTCTCTCTGTAAACTTTCCATTAACTGGGAACGTGCGACTTATATCTGCATTATAGTATTTATATTGAGCCCCTAAATCAAATAAAATCAATTTATCATCCTGAAGGTCACCTTTATTTTTATCATAATGAAGTGTAGTTGCATTCTTACCACAAGCTGCAATAGTTGGGAACGCATAATCTGTTACACCTGCACTTTTTAATACAAAATCGAAATAGGCTTCTAGTTCATACTCCCTCATACCTACTTTTGAATTTTTCATTAGTGCTTTTATACCATTATCAGTTATGTCTATAGCTTCTCTAATTAACGCAATTTCTTCTTCTGATTTTATAAGTCTAAGATTAGACATTTCATGGAATATATTTTTTATTCTTAAATAAGGATATCTTTCCATTACAGCCTTAGCAAACCTTTGTGATGTAGCCATCGATATATTAAATTCTTGTCTTTCAAGATCTAAACATAAATCATCTATTTTTGATCTATCCAAAATAGAACCAAAAGTTTCCTCAAGTTCATCTACAAATTTGATGTTTTCTATACCCGAAATTTGTCTTACCTCTTCCACAGACATCTTTTCTCCAGTCCACCTAGCCATAAATGGATCATTTTTCTGTATAAACAAAGTTTCTTCAACTTTGCTATTTGTCTTAACTAACATTAAAATCATTTTCTGGCTATCGATACCTGTTAGATAGTAAAAATTTCTATTAGGAGTAAATATATACGTTTCATCTGCTGATTTATATGGTGCCTCACCTGCAAATATTAAAGTTATAGAATCTTCATCTAATTTACTCCACAGCTTTTTTCTGTTATTAGTAAATACCTTTTTCATTTTAATCCCTCCACAAAATTAACTATAAAACATAGCCTTAATATTTTTAATATCAATTCTCTTTATAACATATCACTCGGGTTAAAAAAATTCAATATTTTTTTATAATTGGTTAATTAATCATATGATTTACGTTCTAAAATGCCATCTTTACCTTTTTCTTTGGGATGTAATGTAATATTCTCCATTTTTTTGATCACCCTGTGTTACAACTTTAAAATAATTATTTTCCAGCATCTCACATAATAATTTCATTTCCTCAGGATCATTCATTTTTGAAGTAATTGTGAATTTATCATTTTTTTCAATTATACCCATATAATCATGAATGCTACTATAATCACTTAAGTTAATATCTCCAGGAATGTCTAACTTATATTCAGACATTTAATTCCCCCTTATTTACTATATGTAGCATTAGGTTTCGTAATTTCGGGTAAAATATACGTAAATATTATAATATGTTTTTATTCATACTATTTCTTTTATTATCTCTCTATATATAAAAAAAGCATCAATAATATAAATTATTAATACTTTTCTTATCCATTTAAAAATATTTCATAAAAAAAAAGCTATCAAATAGCTTTTATATACTTATATTATTTTGTTTTTTTTAAAAAATGGCTCCGCGAAAAGGATTTGAACCTTCAACCTATCGGTTAACAGCCGAGCGCTCCACCGTTGAGCTATCGCGGAACATTACCTAGCGATGACCTACTCTCCCACAGGGTTACCCTTGCAGTACCATCGGCGCATTGAAGCTTAACCTTCGTGTTCGGTATGGGAACGGGTGTTACCTTCATGCCATAATCACTAGATGAGAATATAAATATTCTCTCAAAATTGCACAGTGTTAATCTTCTTCCTTCGTCAGAAGCTTTGCTTCTTTTTTACAAAAGAAGTAGTCCTTACAAATGAAGGTATATCGCAGTATTAATATTTTTTGTTACTTTAATCTATCTTGGTCAAGCCCTCGACTTATTAGTATTAGTCAGCTGAACATGTTACCATGCTTACACCTCTAACCTATCAACCTGGTGGTCTTCCAGGAGTCTTACTTACAC
>NZ_JAHLEC010000039.1 GCF_018861705.1 Clostridium psychrophilum
AATAATTACTAAATTTACCATTGTTCGTGTTATGCAATGGTCTTTTTGTTATGCAATGAAATTAACAACTACTTTCGCAAATTTACACTTGACTTTAACTAGCTGGTCTATAAAATTTTAATAGTATTACAACTATCTAAACTCTTCTTAAATTTCACTTCTGAAGAACATAACATATTCGCTCTGTATTATCACTTACTACTTTATTTTCGTAACTATCAGATTTCTTAATTATTTTGAATCCAATCTTTTTTATAGTGTTTTCTATGTATTCTTGAGTATACGCTCTTTCTGAATGCATCTCATCAAATCGTCTATATACTTGTCCTTCTTTTACGAAAAAGGTTAAATTCATCTCTACTATATTATTTTCTAAATAATTTTCCCAAATATATACTACATCATCACTATCGTAAGTATAAGTATTATTTCCGAGCACATTAGTTAATTTATAATATGAGTTAATGTCAAACACAAATAACCCATTATCTCTTAACAAACTGTATGTGCCCAGTAAATACTTTTCAAAATTTTCTTCTTCTAATATATAGTTACTAGAATCTAAACAACAAGTTATGAGGTTAAATGTATTATTCAAGTTAAGTTCATAAATATTCTGACATACAAAGTTTGCTTTTATAAGCGCTTCCCTCATTTTTTTCTCGGCTTGACTTAACATATCACTAGATAAATCAACTGCCCATATGTATTTAAATTCATTTGCAATTTCTATAGTAAGATTACCTGTACCACATGCTAAATCTAAATAACTCTCCATATCTAGGTTGTATTCTTTACAAATACATAATATGTTAGCTGCCCACGTCTTATAATCAATATCAGAATTGATTAATTCATCATATATACGAGCAAACTCTTTATAACAATCCATATTAACATTTCTCCTTTTCCAAGAGATTCCTTTCTTTTCCAAAGAATTCGTTTCTTCTTCAAAGAATTCTCCTTTAAAAACAATACTAGCATATAACATTCTAACCTATGCATCAAATATTGTCCAAAGTAATTTAGTTAATATGTTTAGAAATCCTTATTTTTAGGAAGATTAATGCTTTTCTTTCTCTTTGTCATTAGGCCTCCAATTCTTCCTGTTTCTTCTGCTGTTAACCCACTCCATCCACACTCTTCTATCTTACCTGTTAGCCCTAACTCTTCAGCTAATTCATATTTTAATGTTTCTCTAAGCATTTCATTTTCAGTTAGCTCTTTGTTTGTTTTTAATTTAGCTTTTATGACCTTTTTTAAAGGTGTTTTTCCCATAATGTACCTCCCAGTTTTCATTGTATTATATTATATTTTTTACAATTTTGAATTTTTTATTCACAATAATAAGAAAAATTAAAATCACTCTTTATTCAATTATGTTATAGTTATAACTAAGGTATCTATAATATTATTTTAAAATTACAATGTTGTTAATACTTTCTTTAATCTATAAGTCACTGATTTTCATTTTTTTTAGGAAAAGTATATATATTTTCATATATGGGCTATATAATATAATAAAGAATTATATTTTAGTGACTATTTATGTACTCTTTAAATTTAATATGAATTAGCATGACAAAATGCATCACTAAAAGTGATTTAGATTAATAAATATATAGTAACAATAATAAATAGTTGTATGAAGAATAATGATTAATCTCCATATAACTACGAGGAGGTAATCTTTTGAGTATTTTTAAAGGTTCTGGAGTTGCAATAATTACTCCCTTTAACGAAAGAGGAGTAAATTTCAAAAAACTTGAAGAATTAATAGAATGGCATATTAAAAGTAAAACAGATGCAATTGTAGTATGTGGAACTACTGGTGAAGCTTCTACAATGACTGATCAAGAAAAAAAAGAAACCATTAAATTTGTAGTTGATTTAGTCAATAAGAGGATTCCAGTAATTGCTGGTACAGGAAGTAACGATACTGCCTCTGCAATAAGTATGAGTAAATGGGCAGAAAAGATTGGAGTAGATGCAGTACTTGTGATTACACCTTACTACAATAAGACTACACAAAAGGGATTAATTGAACATTACAAAGCAATTTCAAGTAGTATCAAGTCACCAATTGTAATATATAATGTTCCTTCAAGAACATCTCTTAATATTAGCCCACGCACACTTCAAGAATTATGTGTAATACCAAATATTGTAGCAATTAAAGAAGCAAGTAGTAATATAAGTCAAATAGCACAAATTAAAGCACTATGCGGAGATAACTTAGATATATATTCCGGTAATGACGACCAAGTTATACCTATACTTTCTTTAGGTGCTATAGGTGTTATATCAGTTCTCGCAAATATAATTCCTACAGACATGCACAATATGTGTGATTTATATTTTAAGGGAAAACATGCAGAGGCTCTAAAAATTCAACTTGGGTACCTTCCTCTTAACAATGCTGTATTTGTAGAAACTAATCCTATTCCTATAAAAACGGCTATGAATCTTATGGGAATGCAGGTCGGTCCCTTAAGACTCCCTTTATGTGACATGGAAGAAAACAATTTGAAGTTTCTAAAAAAAGAACTAAAAGCATACAATATTCCTTTAAAGGAGGATAACTAATGATTAAAATGCTTCTAAACGGTTGTAATGGGAAAATGGGTAAGGTCATTTCTGATATGGCTAAGACATCTAAAACAGTTGAAATTGTAGCTGGTATCGATAGAACTTCACCTAATTTAGGATATCCATGTTATGACGATATACTCAAATGCAAAGTTGATGTAGATGTAATTTTAGATTTTTCAAGACCAGATGCTTTAGATAGCTTATGCACATATTCTAAGGAGAAAAATATTCCTATTGTGTTCTGCACTACGGGTTATTCAGCTGATCAATTACGTAAAATTGATTCCCTTAGCAAAGAAATTCCAGTATTTCATTCAGCAAACATGTCAATAGGCATAAATGTTATTAATAATATACTTAAGAGTATAAGCAATATGCTTTATAAAGATTTTGATATTGAAATAATAGAAAAACATCATAACCAAAAAGTTGATGCCCCTAGTGGTACTGCTCTACTTCTTGCAAATACCATTAGAGATTCCATTGATAGTGATACATTCTTAGTTAAGGGTCGTGATGGTTTAAGTAAAAGGCAGCCAAATGAAATAGGTATTCATTCAGTACGTGGTGGAAACATTATAGGTGATCATGAAGTCATCTTTGCAGGCAAAGGCGAATGTATTGAACTCAAGCATACTGCAATATCGAGAGATGTTTTTGCTATAGGTTCACTTAAAGCCTGCGAATATATATATGGAAAAGATAAAGGTTTATATAATATGGACGATGTAATCAACTTGTCTATATAGCATTTAAAATATAAATTGTTCAATAAATTAATTTGCACCCTATAATGTAGAGAATTAAAAATTCTACATTATAGGGTGCATTAAATTTTATTTTTTAAATTATTTCTTAATTTCCAATGGTTTTTAATTTTGTTATGCTAAGTTTAAAGATTTAAGCCATTTTTCCATTCTGTCCAAACCTTCTTTTAACACTTCTAAACTATAAGAATATGAAATTCTTACAAAACCCTCTCCTCCTGTTCCAAAAGCTGAACCAGGTACAACCGCAACTTTTCCTTCATTCAATAACCTATTACAAAATTCTTCACTGCTCATAGAAAATCTAGCTATAGATGGAAATATATAAAAAGCACCTTTGGGAAGTGCTACATCCATTCCTATTTTCTTTAATCTTTTATATACATATTCTTTTCGCATCTCAAACTCCACTTTCATATCATTCACATCACCCATGCTAGAACGTAATCCTTCATATGCACCCCATTGGGATATTGAGGTTACACAAGAAACATTATATTGATGTACTTTCATTATATTATCTGTTATATATTTACTTGCACAGACATATCCTACTCTAAGCCCTGTCATTGAAAACATTTTAGAAAACCCACCTACTAAAATAACCCTATTTCTTAGTTCATCAATTTGAGCTAAGGAGTAATATTTTTCATAACATAATGAGCTGTACATTTCATCACTTATTATGTAAATGTCTTTTTCTTTCAAAATTATAAAAAGTTTATCTCTCTCTTCAAGCGATAATATTGCTCCTGTAGGGTTTGACGGATGTGACATTACTAAAAGCTTAGGATTCTCCTCATCAATTAATTTAATTATAGATTCAAAATTAATAGTAAAATCTTTATTAAGATTGTAATTAACAACTTCTGCGCCAAAAATCTTAACGCAGCTCTCATAAGCTGGATAAGCCGGTGTTGGAATTAGCACCTTATCCCCAGCGTTCAAAAATGCTGCGAATATGCATAAAAGTGCTTCACTTCCACCTACAGTTACTGTTATTTCATCAGCTGAATATCTTATATCCATACTTTTCAAAAATTCAGAAATTTCATTTCGTAGTTCTGGAATTCCCGCATTAGCTGTATATTTCGTTTTATTATCATTTATAGCCCGAATCATGGCATTTTTAATGTTTTTAGGCACCGGAAAATCAGGTTGCCCTAGAGTAAGTGAAATTGCACCCGGTACCTTTGTAACCTTATTAAAAAATTTTCTAATTCCAGAAATCTCTACATTATTTACATTATTTGAAAATATATTATCCATAACATCCTCCAATTCAAGTGTTTTTACTCTCAAGTGTTTTCATTACAAGTATTTTACTATATAATAGAATAAAAATCAGTATTTTTTATATTTTTCTAAGATAATATTAAATTTTTTGTTTAATTACTGTACATTTTGTTATATTATTTACAATGTACATAGTTTTGTGTTAAAATTTTATTTTTAAATTGGACTATATTGTTTAAGATAACAAAAAAATTAATATTATTAAATATAAAATACTATTTATAGTTTAACCAGAATTAAATGTATAAAAACAATAAGTTGGCTTAATACTTATAATATGAAAGGAGAATAATTATGAATTATGATTTAACAGACCCTTATGAAATTGCAAGATACATAAAAGAAGCTAAAAAAGCAACTCCCATTAAACTATATATTGATGGTGATTTATCAAAATGTGAGTTTGGAGGTATAGAAAACTTTGGTAGTGGAGATTTTTATATGCTTTTTGGAGAAAGTGAAGAGGTATCAGCTTTCCTAATAAAATACAAGGATAAAATTAAAAAATTTAAACTTGAACAAGACAGACGAAATTCAGCTATTCCTCTAATAGATTTAAAAAATATTGATGCAAGAATTGAACCAGGTGCAATAATACGTGATAAAGTTATAATAGGTAAAAATGCCGTTATAATGATGGGCGCTGTAATTAACATAGGTGCTGAAATTGGCGATGAAACAATGGTAGACATGAATGCTGTTGTTGGTGCACGTGGAAAGCTTGGTAAAAGAGTTCATTTAGGTGCAGGTGCCGTAATTGCAGGTGTTCTTGAACCGCCAAGCAAAAGCCCTTGTGAAATTGGAGACAACGTACTAATTGGAGCAAACTGCGTTATACTCGAAGGCGTAGTCATTGGAAAAAATTCTATAGTTGCAGCAGGGTCAGTAGTTGTAAATGATGTTCCTGAAAATGTTGTAGTTGCTGGAACACCAGCAAAAATAATAAAAAATGTTGATAGTAAAACCAAAAATAAAACTCAATTGCTTGATGATTTAAGAAAATAAAAAAGGAAAAGAGCATATATTACTGCAAATTCATTTCTCTACGCTAAGTAATTCTAAATTAATTTTAATGAAAGATACTAAAAAGTACAAACTCGCTAACGCTCAAACATGTACTTTTCTTAACGTATCCATCATTAAAATTAATTAAGAAATACTAAAAGCTAGTTTAAATGAATTTACCATAATATATGCTCTTTTCAATCCATAAAACAATGCATTTACTGTAATATATTCTCTTTTTAACCACAACCAAAGGTTGAATGTTAAAAATATAAAATAATAATTTTAACAGATATATTATATTGCGTCTAAAGCTTGAAAATCTGTTTCTTCATCAGTTGGTGTATTTGTTTCTTCTGTTTTCTCACCATCTTTAGTTACTTTTTCCATTTTTGATATGGACACTTCATATGCTACTTTCTTTATAACTTCATCATCTGATAATTTCTTTTGATACTCCCTGCTTTGAAGTCTACCCCAAATTCTTATATTATCTCCTACTTCAAGACTTTTACAAAATCTAGAATTTCGTCCCCAAGCAATTGTAGGTATATAATCAGATTTATTATACAATCTGTTAACTGCTAAAAGCATGTCTGCAATCTCTCTTCCAAATGGAGTTGTTCTATAAACTGGGCTTTTGCAGATAAATCCATCTAAAAATATTTGATTTGGATTTTTACTTCTTTCTTCACATACTTTAATATCTCTCGCAAATACTGTTAATATTAATCTATTTGATCCCTCAACAAATTTATTGTAAGATCTAAGTTGGCCTTCAACTATGAATTCATTTCCTACCTTAATTTCCATACCTGCAATCAATCTTTCAGAAATTGTTATAGTTAATACATCAGTTGTTTCACTAAGTCTCCATACTTCAAAATCAAATACGTAAAAACCTTCTCCATACATTTCATGACTAAATTTTAATTCAGATACTACTTTTCCTTCTAAATAAATCTTGTTGTTTAACATAACATTATCCATCATAATCCCTCTTTCCCTTAGTTTTTTTATTAAAATTTCCTTAGAATATAAGTATTCATTTTACTAATGTAATATTCCTAATATTGAGAGAATTTTGTTTATATTTATTTTTCCAAAATTGTTAGGATTTATATTTCCATTATAATACAAATACTAGTTGAATTTCAACACTTTTAAATTTTATTTTTGCATTTGTTTTCCTGCTTCATCTATATAATAATTTTTTTTATATATAAGGTTCGATACAGTTACAAATTGGTAGCCCTGATTTTTAAAATATTCTAGTATTTTTGGTAAGTTCTCAGGGGTATATTTTGCATCATTATGAAATAAAAGTATGGAACCTGGCTTAGTGTTTTTAATTATTCTATTATACTCAATTTGTGCACCTTGTTCTTTCCAATCTATACTATCTACATCCCATTGAATACAATAGTGATTTGTAGAGGCTACTGTATCAATTACAAGATTATTATATTCTCCAGATGGGCATCTAAAAAGTGGTGTACCTTGTCCTGTTATAGCCATTATCTTTGCATCTGTAATATCTATTTCTTTAATTATTGTCTCTTTTGAAACTGTAGTCATTATAGGGTGCTTATTAGAATGATTTCCTATTTCATCTCCCCTATCATAGATTGTCTTTAACATGCCCGGATACTGATCTACCCAAGCTCCCACTACAAAGAATGTTGCCTTGGCATTATATTTATCTAACATCTTTAATATATCACCTGTTCTATCATCACCCCAGCTTGCATCAAATGAAATTGCAATCTTTTTCTCTTTAGTATCTACGTTGTAAATTGGTAACTTACGTTGTTCACCTATAAAGGTTCCTTTAGTTTTAAAGTTATAAACACCTATAATTGTTGAAATTCCAATGAAAATCACACAAAATATTATTAGATTTTTTTTTATGTAACTCATGCCTTATTTTATCCCCCTTAGATTGCTTTTAACTCAAACAGTATTTATTAAACTATCGCCGTCTTGAACATTTATACTTTAAATTTATATTCTAAAAATTAGTATATATGTATATTTTAATCATAAAACTTATTTCTTATGATAATTTTGGCAAAACAATATAAAATATTATTAATTAAAAGCACCGATTAATATCGATGCTTTTTATGTTATAATGTTTATAGTTAATTTTACATGAAACAAAACATTTCATTATTGTTTTGGATTAAGTGAACTACAAGGAGGAACAGATATGTTTGAAGATGCTTTAGATTTAGCTGAAAATAAGCTTCTTTTACTTTATATATTTTATAAAATAAAGCTCCCTATTTCCAATATCCAAATAACACAAATTATTTTGGAAAATAATTTTATAAATTATTTTACTTTGCAACAATATATTACTGAGTTAATTGCATCTAATCTGCTTAAATATACTGAGCTTAAGGGTAAACATAGATTACATATTTCTAAAAAAGGTGACAATGTTCTGTCCTTATTTAAAGGAAGAATCTCCGAAAGCAAGATATTACTTATCGATAACTATTTAAAATCTCATATTGAAAACATAAAAAAAGAACTAACAGTTAGTGCTGACTATACAATCGAGAACAATAATAATTATTTAGTTAACCTAACTGCTTCTGAAAATAGTTTTACACTTATCGATATTAAACTTAGTGTAGCATCAAATAAACAAGCACAAAAATTATGCACTAAATGGAGAAATAAGCCTTCAGATCTTTATGCTAAGATAATCAATCTTCTCATAGACGATTAATCTTCTTGCAGAAGTTTCATCTTCTTGCAGAAGCTTTATTTGCTTATTGAAGCTTCATCTTCCTACGCAAGTTACTAATTTTGTTATAGGAAAGTCATTCCTGTTGGCTCTGGGCCGATAGATATGGCTTTTTTGATTTCAGTAATTTTATCAATTCTAAAAAGCAAATTGTTATAGTTATCTCCTACATACAAATATTTATCATCTTCGAGCAATCCTCTTGGCATACCTCCTATTTCAATTTTTTTGATTTCATTATAATTATTTATGTCTAACATACTAACCGTACCCTCTCCAAAATTAGAAACATAACAAAATCTTTCATTACAATATATGTCCACAGGTGAATTACCCACAGATATCTTATATAGTACGTCATAGTTTTTTAGCGAAATTATACTAATGCTACCTTTGTTATCCATACCAATATTGCTCTCACAAACTAAAATATAATTTCCGTCTGGAGTAATTACAGCCTTAGTAGGATATGAACCTACCCTAATGTTTTTAATATTTCCATTATGAGTGCAATCTACTATTGTTATACTGTCATTATTCATATTTGCTACTACAACAAGCTTGTTTTTTTTGCAGATATAAATACTATGTGGTGAATTACCACAAGGAATTGCTTCTGCAACATTTTTGGTCAATAAATCAAAAACTATTATATCATCAGAATCTCCACAAATAACATAAGCCTTATCATCATAAACTGATAAATCATTACAATGCATACCTATAAAATAACTTTTAGTTTCATAGCTATTAATGTCTACCATAGAAATACTATTATCATAACTATTAGCAGTTAATATATTATCTTTATAGACGTATATACCATGAGGACCAATTCTTTTGAGATTTTCTTTATCCAACCGAATTTTTTTTTCTTCTACAAACAAACTCAAGTTAACTTTCGATATGCAATCTGATGATGTACTACATACATATAGATTTCTCAAATTTCTCACCTCCTCATTACCATAATATGAAGATGCTAATAAAATGCTAACAATGTTTTTACGAAAATTAAATTCTTGAAATATAGATGCTAAATAGTATATACTTAATATTGTATTTAATAAAATTGCGGAATATGGAGGAATGAATTATGTATAGTTATGTACCAAAAGGCGTTTGTTCCACAAAAATAGATTTTGACATAGTTGATGGTAAAATATCAGAGGTTAATTTTACAGGAGGATGCTCTGGAAATTCATCTGGAGTTGCTGCCTTAGTAAAAGGCATGAAAGTTGAAGAAGTTATAAAAAGACTTAAGGGTATTAACTGTGGTACTAAAAACACTTCTTGTCCTGACCAATTAGCAATAACGCTCGAGAAAATTATAAAGGCTTAATTAATACATATTTTAATAACATTAAATGTGCTAAAAAACCAAGGCATATACTAAATGATAATATATGCCTTGGTTCTTTTTTATTATTAAAAATTATGTATATTGCGTATGATTTTTCTCATATCTCCTACCATATATAATGATCCACAAACTAATAGTAAGTCCTTATCACTACAGTAACTTAGAGCTTTTTTATAAGCCTGCTCGTAATCTTCAATTGCCTCACATTCTGTAGTATATTTTTCTACTTGAATTTTTAATTCTTGCGATAGTTCTGCGCGCACGCTATGTGGTGTAACCGTAATTACTCTACTTACCTTTGGAACTATAGTTTTTATCATGTCTTCCACTTGTTTATCCGCAAGTATTCCAAGTATTAATATTATTTTATCATAATTAAAATACATATCTAAACTTTGTGTAAGATTTTTGATGCCATCGATATTGTGTGCTCCATCGATAACAACTAAAGGCCTTCTATTCATCACCTCAAGCCTTGCAGGCCACTTTACCTTTCCTAGTCCTGTTATTATATTATCTTTACTAACTTCAACCCCACGCTTTCTAAGCTCCTCTATAGCATGAATTGCTACAGAACAGTTCAGCAATTGATGTTTCCCTAGAAGTGATAAATTAATACTATAATTATCAATTAAGGTATGAATTTCTATTTTTTGAGTTATTAAACTATTGCTAATATATGTTTCCTTTTCCTCTGGACTAATTAATATATGTTGTAAATTTTTTTTGCCTAAATACACAGCTGAATCTCGTCTTACTTTTATAATCTTACATTTTTTCTGATTACATATTTTGTCTATTACTTCCTCACTTTCTTTTTGCTGCGGAAACACAACTACTGAAATGCTAGGTTTAATTATACCTGCCTTCTCATATGCAATCTTTTCAATAGTGTCTCCAAGTATTAGAGTATGATCTAAACTAATAGATGCAATGATACTTAAAATAGGAGTAATTACATTTGTTGAATCAAGCCTTCCTCCAAGCCCTACCTCAACTACTGCAAAATCTACATTGTTATTATAAAAATATAGAAAACCAGCACAAGTAATTATCTCAAATTCCGTTGGATTACTATAACCAAGTTCAACAACCTTTTCCACAGCTTTTGAAACTTCTGTTATAATGTCACTTAAATCCGTTTTAGATATATTCTTATTATTTATCTGTATTCTTTCTTCAAACTCCTCTATAAACGGAGATATATATGAACCTACCTTATATCCAGATTCCACCAAGATAGTAGTTAGCATAGCTGTAATCGAACCTTTACCATTAGTTCCTGCAATATGTACACATTTTAATTTCTTATGTGGGTTTCCTAAAAGTTCTAATATTTTTTCAGTTCTCTCAAGCCCAAGTTTACTACCAAACTTTGCTGTGTTTTTTATATAAGCTATTGCTTCGTCATAATTCATGCTTATCCTTCCTTTCAAGTCATCTTATTAAATTCTATACCAACATAGGTACAGTTAACAACCTTTTAATATAATTAAGTTTATTAAACGTTAATATACTTAATTATAATGTTACTAAAAGGCAGGGACGGTTAACAACTAATTCCCCCATTAGTTGTTAACCGTCCCCTTTTACTTTCAAACCATTTTACTTCTATTACATAATTTAAATTACTTTTTTAAATGACAAGCTACAAAATGTCCTGGTTTTATTTCTTTAAGCTCTGGTGTTTCAGATTTGCAACAGTCCATAGCATATTTGCATCTTTGACGGAATCCACAACCAGGTTTAGTATTTATTGGACTTGGAACCTCTCCCTCAAGCATAATTCTCTTTTTACCCTTCGACTGAATAGGATCAGCAACCGGGATTGAAGACAATAATGCCTGTGTATAAGGATGTAATGGGTTTTCATATAAAATTCCACTTGGTGCAAGTTCTACAAGCTTTCCTAAATACATTACACCAACTCTATCAGATATATGCTTAACCATAGACAAATCATGTGCTATAAATAAATAAGTAAGTCCAAGTTCTTTTTGAAGTTTTATTAGTAGATTAACTACTTGAGCTTGAATAGAAACATCTAAAGCCGAAATAGGCTCATCGCAAACAATAAATTTAGGTTCTATAGCAAGTGCTCTAGCTATGCCTATTCTTTGCCTTTGTCCACCTGAAAATTCATGTGGAAATCTGGATGCATGTTCCTTATTTAAGCCAACCATTTGAAGTACCTCTTGAATCTTTTCTGCTTTTTTCTGACCTGTATAGAGTTTATGTATATCTATACCTTCACCTACAATATCGCCAACAGTCATTCTAGGGTTTAATGATGCATAAGGATCTTGATATATTATTTGTGCGTGTCTACAAAAGTCTCTTTTAGCTTTTCCCTTTAATCCATGAATGTCTACACCGTTAAAGAGTACTTCTCCAGCTGTTGCTGGGTATAAGCCCATTACAGTTCTTCCACAAGTAGTTTTCCCACAACCTGATTCACCAACTAAGCCTAAAGTTTCACCCTTTTTAATTGTAAATGAAACATCGTCAACAGCTTTAAGTGTTTCATGTCTGCCAACCTCAAAATATTTTTTTAAATTTTTTACAACTATTAAATCTTCATTTTTATTTTCAGCCACTATTTTGCACCCCCAATTTTAAATGGCACTTCTACTTTAGGTGCATTTGGATGTTGTAACCAACATGAAGCTTCATGCGTCCCTGTAATTATAGTAGCTTCTGGCATTTCTTGTTTACATATTTCCATAGCATATTCACATCTTGGAGCAAATGGGCAACCAACCGGTGGTTTTACCAAGTCAGGTGGAGTTCCCTTAATGGAATACAAACTATCTTTATGACCAGTTTCTAATCTAGGAACTGATTGAAGAAGTGCCCATGTATATGGATGTTTAGGATTGTAGAATATCTCATCCGTATTTCCTCTTTCAATAATCTTACCAGCATACATAACTTGAATTCTATCTGCGACATCTGCAACTACACCTAGATCATGTGTAATTAAAACAACTGCTGTACCAAGTTTGTTCTGAAGATCCTTTATAAGGTCCATTATTTGAGCTTGAATTGTAACATCAAGCGCTGTTGTAGGTTCATCTGCCACAAGGATTTTAGGAATACATGCAAGTGCAATGGCAATCATTGCCCTTTGCCTCATTCCCCCTGAAAATTCATGTGGATATTGTTTGACTCTTCTCTCTGCATTTGGAATATTAACAAGTTTTAACATTTTTATAGCTTCATTCATAGCTTCTTTATTTTTCATGTTTCTATGGATAATTAAACTTTCTGCTATTTGCTTTCCAATAGTCATAGTAGGGTTTAGCGAAGTCATAGGATCTTGGAAAATCATACTAATTTCAGCACCTCTAAAATGCCTTAACTCTTTTTCAGTCATTTTTAAAATGTCTTTACCTTTATATAATATTTCCGATTCCTTTTTTATTTCACCAGGTGGAGTTTGTATTAACCTCATAAGAGACTTCGCTGTTACTGTTTTCCCACAACCAGACTCACCAACAATTGCAAGAGTTTCACCTTCATTTACTTCAAAACTTATGCCTCTTACAGATTGGACTTCTCCAGCATATGTATGATATGAAACGCGCAAATTTTTAACCTCAAGTAATTTTGACATATGAAACCCTCCTTACTGTCTAAGTTTTGGATCAAGAGCATCTCTTAAACCATCGCCAAGTAAATTAAATGCTAACATAGTTACACTTATTGCTATTGCTGGGAATATAAATTCATGAGGATGAAACATCATCTGACTTTGACCAGCAAAAATTAATGCTCCCCAACTAGTGTTTGGAGATTGAATTCCAAGCCCAAGAAAGCTTAAAAATGCTTCATCAAAAATAAAAGCCGGAATATCCATAGACATATAAACAAGTATAATTCCAATTGTATTAGGAATTAAATGCTTTGCAATAATTCTTGTTGGACTAGCTCCTAGTGCTTTTGCAGCTAATACATATTCTGATTCTTTAAGCACCATAACTTGTCCTCTAATTAAACGAGCTATACCCGTCCATCCTGTAATACAAAGAGCAATTATAATTGTCATTTCTCCTGCTGGCAACACTAATAACAATAGAATAACAACAATAAGGTATGGTACACTTACAATTATTTCAACTATTCTCATAAGCACTGTATCAATTGCACCACCAAAGTATCCGCATATACCACCATATACACAGCCAACAAGAAGTTCAATTAAAGTACCTACAAAACCAATGGTTAATGAAACTCTTCCACCCATCCAAAGTCTTCCAAATAAATCTCTTCCTAGATTGTCAGTTCCAAACCAATGTTTAGCCATTGGTGTTTTATCTAAAATATCATAGTTCTGCGTTTGATAATTAACAGACGCAAGCATTGGTCCAATAATTGACATAACAATAACTACTATCAAAAGAACCATGGAAACCATGGCAACCTTATTTTTTTTAAGTCTTCTCCATGCATCTTGCCAATAACTTACATTAGGTCTTACTATAATATCTAAATCATTCTTTGAAAATCCTATAATTTTAAATAAATCTTTGCTATATTTTTTCATACCTTATCTCCTTACCCTTTCCTTTGAGTTAATTTAATTCTAGGATCAACTAAAACGTAAACTATGTCCACAATAAGTAAAGAAACTACATATAGGAGAGCAAAAAATACAGTTAGAGACATAACTACTGTATAATCCCTATTAGAAATTGCAGAAACCAATTCCCTACCTAATCCCGGTATACTGAATATACTCTCTACAACTAAAGAACCCGTTATTACATATGCTATTCTAGGTCCTATCATCGTAACTACTGGTAGTATGGCATTTCTTATAATATGCTTCCATACCAAAGATACCTTACCAACCCCTTTTGACTTTGCAGTCAAGACATAATCTTGATTAATTACTTCTAGCACAGATGTCCTCATAAATCTTGCATTTGATGCAAGCCCAGCCATAGCAAGTGCTATAGAAGGTAATAATGAATATCTATATATATCGAATAGACTGCTAGCAGACCATCCTGCTATTTTTAAACCAAATTTTGCCCCTAGACCATATTGCAATAAAATTGCTAAAACAAAACCAGGAACGCAAACCCCAATGAGTGCTATAAAAATTACGGTATAATCCACCCATGTATTTCTCTTAAATGCTGCAATAATACCTAAAAATATTCCGAAAATAATTCCTATTGCTACTGCTTGTAATGCTAACCTTAATGATACCGGGAACTCTTTTGCAATAATATCATTTACTTTTTGACCTGGATAATGTATTGACATTCCTAAGTCACCGTGTACTAAATCTTTAATATATGTACCATATCTTACATACTCTGGTTGATCTAATTGATACTTTTTCATAATCTGTGCAGCTACCTTTTTATCAAGAACTTTACCTGCTGAAGCCGATATTGGATCTCCTGGTATAGCATTTATAAGCACAAATGTAATAGTTGCAACAACCCAAAGTGTAATGATCATATAGCCAATCCTTTTTATTATATATTTAGCCATACAAATTCTTTCCTCCTATCATAAAATTACTGCAACAAAGACAAATTAGCTCTGTTGCAGTGTTAATTAAAATCTAATTACTATTTACCTGAAATATATGCTGTTTTAAGGTCATAATATCCACCAAATATTGGTACATACATCCCTTTTATATAATTCTGCATGAATGAATCAACTTGTTTGTAGTAGTATGGAGAAACTGCAGCATCTTTAGCTACAAGAAGATCTTCTGCTTCTTTAAATATAGCTACCCTTTTCTTAGCATCTAATTCTGTCTTTCCTTTTTCAACTAGAGCATCATATGCTGGATTATTATATTTACCATTGTTATTTCCATTTTTAGATGTAAATATATTAAAGAAAGAAATAACATCATTATAATCAGCACCCCAACCACCAGAGCAAAGATCAAATTGACCAAGTGATCTAGCTTTAAAATATGAAGGAGCATCTACTGCATAAGTAATTGAAACATTTATTCCAAGATTTTTCTTATATTGAGCTTGAATAAACTGAGCTTGAGCTGTTGTTATTGAAGTTGCTTTTCCCATTAATAACTTTAAATTTACTTTTGATGGATCTGAACTTAAACCTGCTTCTTTTAACCCTGCAGCTAAAAGTGTTTTAGGATTATCTTTAACAGATTTTAATGCTTCTGGTACTACTTTTCTAAACTCTTCATTACCAACCATTATCTTGCTAGGAATGATACCCTCTGCAACATAATGTTTTTTAAACACTGTATTTATTTGAACTTGTCTATCATAAGCAAGTGATAAAGCTAGCCTTACCTTAGAATTTGATAATGATTTAGTCTTATTATTAAAGATAAAATAATATACTGATGGATCATTACCCTTAAGATAAGATATATCACCTGTCGCTGCTTTCTGTTGTAGTGGTTTAAGGTAATCTGTACTTCCTACAATCATATCAAGTTCTCCAGCCTCAAACATTTTATTGTAAGTAGCTGGTTCATCAATTATTTGAGCATTAACAGTTTTTAACTTAACATTTGCCGCATCCCAGTATTTATCATTCTTTGTATAAACAACTTTAGCACTCTTTACATGATTTGAAACTATAAATGGTCCATTATAAACCATGCCCTTGAAATCTTGACCATATTGGTCTCCTAATTTTTTAACTATATCTTCCCTTTGTGGAACTAATCCTTTAAAGTTTAATGTGGTTTCAAAATAAGCACTTGGTGATTTAAGTGTAACCTCAAATGTATTGTCATCAATAGCTTTAACTCCCAAATCGCTTGGTTTAGCTACTCCTGTTTCAGTCGCACCCTTAACTCCCATTTCATTAAGGAATCCAAGGTAATCTTGGCTTACTTTTGAATTAGCGAGTCTTTGCCATCCATATACATAATCTTGAGCTCTAACTGCCTTTCCATCAGACCATTTACTAGCTCTTATATGAAAAGTGTAAACTTTATGGTCAGCACTAATTGTCATCTTATCAGCACCTGCAAGGATACTTGTAACTTTACCATTCTTTGAAACTTCCCTCATAAGTCCTTCATCAACATTTGTAAGTGTAGTAAATGATTCCATATCACTAACCACTGAAGGATCGAGTGATGTGTAATCGTAGCCAAGTATATTAGCGGTTTGATCAGCATCTAGCTTATTGCTTGTTGATTTTGTAGTACTACCACCTTTACTCCCGCAACCAACAACTGCAACACTTAACACCAAGGCTACAATTACCGCTGACATAATTTTCTTACTTTTCATTAATAGTCCCCCCCTAATTACTAAAACATTACATCCAATTAAATAAAAAATCCTTCCCTAGATAAGCTAAAGAAGGATAATACCAAATTTAGCTTCTCATCTTCTAAGTAAAACCTACTGGAATTAACACCACTACATTCAGATATGAATGCTGGTTGTCGGGCTTCATAGGGCCAGTCCCTCTGCCACTCTGGATAAGAAGTAGATTAATTATTTAATTTTGTAATATTTAATATTATTAAGATAATAGCAAATAAATAAATAAATGTCAATAGTTTTTTGTCTCATAATATTATCCAAATATGTAAATCATATTTCGACTTTAAATTATCTTAATATAGCATATTTATCTTTAGTGTAAATTCTCATTAATACCTTGCATAACAGCATAAACTATAGACTTATTTTATTCATTTTTTGTAATATTGAATTTATATAAACTACATAATATAAATTTCAAGTACCTGGTTAGTATAAGTACACAACTAATAAAAACAACAGGATATTGTAACTTATAAAGGACTTAAAATTGTTTTTTCACAAAAAAATAGGATAGACTTTTTAATTTGTCTATCCTACATTTATAAGTTTTTTACTAATTAGTACTTTTATAAATTTTCTATACTTTGAATTACTGCTTTATACATTTCTTTATATTTTTCACCTTTAGCTTTTTCCTCATCAACTACATCTACTGGAGCTTTAGACGTGAATTTTTCATTACAAAGTTTCTTTTCTACTCTATCTATTTCTTTTTTTAGTTTATCTTTTTCTTTATTTAATCTTTCTAATTCTTTTTCTAAATCCACAAGATCAAGTAAAGGCATATAAACCTCAGCACCCTTAGTTACTACTGTAACTACGTTTTCTGGTGCCTCCTCTTTAGAACTTAAAAATTTCACTTCACTAGCTGATGCAAGCTTTTGGAAATAAACCAAACCTTCTTCAAATGCTTGTTTAGCCTCTGTAGCATATATAAACACCTTAGCTTTTCTTGAAGGTGCTACATTCATACCCGTTCTAGCATTTCTTACATCTTTTATTGCTTCTATAATGTAGTTCATTTTTTCTTCTGCTTTTTCATCTTTAAGGGCATCCTCATACTCTGGCCATTTAGAAATTGTTATAGATTCATACTCATTATCTAAGTGAGTATAAATTTCTTCTGTTATAAATGGCATAACGGGATGAAGTAACTTAAGCCCAGTTTTTAATACTCTATTTAATACATTAAGTACTATACCCTTAGCTTCGCAATCTTCTGCATATAATACTGGTTTAACAAGTTCAATATACCAATCACAGAATTCTGTCCACATAAAGTCATGAGTCTTTTGAAGTGCTATTCCTATTTCATATTTGTCTATATTTTCTGTAACTTCTTTTGTCACTGTATTCATCCTTGATAATATCCACTTGTCTGCAACAGTATAATTTTTGTCATCTTTATATTTTGTCATTAGTTCTTCATTTACGTTCATCATAACAAATCTAGATGCATTCCAAATTTTATTAGCAAAATTTCTGGCTGCTTCAACTCTTGACTCATAAAATCTCATGTCGCTTCCTGGTGAATTTCCTGTTGCCAATGAAAATCTTAGTGCATCTGCTCCATATTTATCTATTACTGCTAATGGATCTATACCATTTCCCAGAGACTTAGACATCTTTCTTCCTTGATCATCTCTAACCATTCCATGTATTACTACTGTTTCAAATGGAACTTCCTTTAAATTATATATTCCTGAGAAAATCATTCTTGCAACCCATGGAAATATAATGTCATATCCTGTTACTAAAACACTTGTTGGATAGAAGTATTTTAAATCTTCCGTATTATTAGGCCAACCGAGTGTTGAAAAAGGCCATAGTGCAGAACTAAACCAAGTATCAAGTACATCTTTATCCTGCATTAGATTTGTACTATTACATTTACTACACTTTGTTGGCTCATCAACTGTAACTATGACTTCTCCACAGTCTTTGCAGTACCATACTGGAATTCTATGTCCCCACCATAACTGCCTTGATATACACCAATCTTGAATATTTTCCATCCAATGAAAATATGTTTTGTCAAATCTTTCTGGAACAAATTTAGTTTTATTTTCTCGTACAGCGTCGATTGCAGGCTTTGCAAGAGATTTCATTTTAACGTACCATTGCTCTGATAACATTGGCTCTACAGTAGTTTTACATCTATCATGAGTACCTACATTATGAACATGGTCTTTTATTTTGACAAGTAACCCTGCTTTATCTAAATCTTCTACAATAATTTTTCGTGCATCATATCTATCTAAACCTGAATATTTTCCATACCCCTCACTTATAGTAGCATCTTCGTTAAGTATCACAATTTCTGGCAGATTATGTCTCTTTCCTATTTGATAATCGTTAGGGTCATGTGCTGGGGTAATTTTAACTGCACCTGTTCCAAACTCGACATCAACATAATCATCTGCAACTATAGGTATTTCCCTGTTTACGAGTGGTAGCATTATTTTTTTACCTACTAAATGTGTATAACGTGTGTCTTTAGGGTTTACTGCTACTGCAGTATCTCCAAGCATAGTTTCTGGTCTTGTTGTAGCTATTTCTAAAAATTCAGACCTGCCTATTATTGGATACTTTATATGCCAGAAATGACTTTCTTGTTCTTCAAACTCTATCTCAGCATCAGATATTGCAGTCATACATTTGGGACACCAATTTGTTATTCTATTTCCTTTATAAATAAGTCCATTATTATATAATTTTACAAATACTTCTCTTACAGCATGATTTAGATTTTCATCCATAGTAAAACTTTCACGTGTAAAATCAACAGATGATCCCATTTTTCTTATTTGATCTCTTATTTTTGCTCTATATTCATTTGTCCATTCCCAAACTTTTTCAAGGAAGGCTTCTCTCCCCATTTCTTTTTTCTTAAATCCTTTCTTTAAAAGTTCATTTTCAACCTTTACCTCTGTTGCAATGCTTGCATGGTCCTCACCAGGTAACCATAATGTACTATACCCTTGCATTCTTTTAGTTCTTATTAAAATGTCTTGTAGTGTATTATCAAGAGCATGGCCTAAATGTAATTTTCCTGTAATATTTGGTGGTGGCATTACTATTGTAAATGGTTTTTTATTCTTATCAACTTTAGGTGTAAAAAAACCTTTTTCTTCCCACCACGCATAAAGTCTTTCTTCAAATTCTTTGGGATTATAATTTTTATTAATATTTTCATTTTCTTCCATAATTAATTCCTCCTAAGTAATCATTAGTAACTAATTTTTACATATCATAGATTTTTCAATCAAAAAAAAAGAACCTTCGTCTATAAAAGGACGAAAAGTTCGCGGTACCACCTTTTTTCCTGCATATTTGCAGGCTCTTTATAATTTAACGATTAAGAAAACCGTCTTATGCTTCTACTCATAATTACATGAATTTGGCTAAGAAACTCCGAAGCTACTTCAAGGGTTTTTATATAGAAGATTTTCCAACCTATGAATCTTCCTCTCTGATTACTAATTTTCCTTTACTTCTCTTCATCTAAGCTTTTAAAATTTTATTTAATTATCCTTAATTATACCTCTTAATTATTATAAGTCAAGAAATTTCATTTCAATTTAATAATGTCACATATACTCAGTCTTTCATATTATATAATAACTATAATAATATGGAGGTATCTATGAAAGTTAAAAAAATATCGATTATGTCCTTACTTGTATCTCTAGTCTTTGTAACAGCATTATTTTCTGGATGTACACAAAAAAATACTACTACGAGTACTAATACCCCTCTAGTAAAAGTAAAATTAAATGAAGTAGTACGTTCTATTTTTTATGCTCCTATGTATGCAGCTATTACACAAGGTTACTTTAAAGAAGAAGGACTTAATATTGATCTTTCAACAGGTCAAGGCGCAGATAAGACTATGCAACAAGTATTAAGTAAAGCTTCAGATATTGGTTTATGTGGACCAGAACAAATCATTTACATCTACAATCAACACAGAGCAGACTATCCAATTCTTTTCGGGCAATTAACACAAAAGGATGGATCATTTTTAGTATCGCGAAAAACCGATGCAAACTTTAAATGGGAATCTTTAAAAGGTAAAACTATAATAGGTGCAAGACCTGGTGGTGTACCTGAAATGACCCTAGAATATGTTCTTAAAAATCATGGTATAAAACCTGGTGTTGATGTTAATCTTATTACAAACCTTGCTTTTACAGCTACTGCAGGGGCTTTTAAAGCTGGTACAGGCGATCATGTTGCTCTTTTTGAACCCACGGCTAGTACTATGAAAAAAAACAATTCCGGTAATATTGTAGCATCAGTAGGAGAATCCGCTGGAACAATACCTTATACATGCTTTTTCGCAACTAAATCTTATATAGCAAAAAATCCAGCAGTTATGCAAAAATTTACTAATGCAATCTACAAAGGTCAAAAATGGGTTAATAGCCATTCTGATAAAGAAGTCGTAACTTCTATAAAATCTTACTTCCCTGGCACAGATGAAGCTGTACTTATTTCATCTATTAACAATTACAGAAATATAAATGCTTTCTCAACAACCCCAACATTAACTACAGAAAACTTAACAAAACTTATGGATATAATACAGTCATATAAACCATCATTAATACCCACAAGACCATCCTTTAATACAATAGTTAACACTACATTTAGTAAGAATGCAGTAACAACCATAAAATAATCAATAAATACAATGGAGGTTCGGCATTTATAATGTTCTGATAGTAGACCATTCGTTAACATGATCTAAGTTTATTCCATGAAAAATTTTCTAACGCACTTATTCGACGTCCTGTCTCAGAAGTGCTAGCATCCCATCCTTGGGCTGCTTACGAAAATTTTTCATTACATAAACTAAGATTCTATAAAACTTATTATATACTATCTTTCACACTCATAAATGCTGAACCTTCATAATTAATGAAATTTTTCCTTCAACCCTTACAATAAAAATAAAATAAGAAATTCTAAAGCTAGGTTCAATGAACTATACGTAATGTATACTTTTTTTAGCGTATAAAAATATTTGTTATTTCATTGTAATGTATCCTATTATGTCGCTAATATGATTGGCATATAAAGAAAATAATTTCTATCCATAATCTCCACAAAAAAATCTTTTAGCCGTTAGGCTGCAACTATGATACATATCCTTTGACTTTAATTTGTCAAACCAAGAATTTCTAAATAAAATTTTAGTGTTTCGGCACTTCTTATCTTAAGTCACTTTCGGAAAAATTTCATTATTCTATGTATCACTGTCACCCAGGGAGAAAATCTTGAGTGACAGTGAAACAAAATATTCTAACAACTAAACATGGATTTTAAAAAGCTGTGATATTGATATATTTTTCTTAAATTATGCTAAGAAAAAGTATATATTGCGTAAAATGCATTTGAACAGTTCGTAGTCATTCTTAATTTATTTTAATTACATATGAGTGTATAAAAATACATGTTTGAGCATATCGAGTTTGTATTTTTTAGCATCTGTAATTACAATAAATTTTAGAATTACTTAACGATGTGAAAGCATTAATCGTATTACAATACGCGCAATATATACTTTTTGTTATAGCATAATTCAAGAAAAAATTTTTAATTAATAACTTTCGCAAATATATCCTACCTAGCAGCAAATCTATGTTTAATTAACCATGTCTTAGCAAAATCAACTCCATCTTTCATTTCAAATAACTTACAGTCTGCGTTACCGACTTTACCCTTTTGTACATTAAAATTATTCTCAAAGTCTTTTCCAATTAGCATAAAATCTTCTGTATCATACTCATAATCCTCAAACCATTTCCAACACCTATCACCGTTCTCAAATATTGCAGCACCTATACGTTCTTTAGGCATTTCATCAATAAGTGATTCTGAAAGATGAAAACTAGTACAAGAATTATATTCTACTCCTAGTAAAAGAACTTTTGCTTTTAAATTATACATTTTGCCAAGAGGGGAATCCATACCAAGCTGTGGAGTCAATGGATGATTTTCAATAATATGCATTGCCTCTCTTCCGTTTGCACTAAATGATACATGCGGATGATTTGACCGTATTGTGCTAGTAAATGTTCTAAATAGTTCTGCAATGCGCCCCATTCCTCGTGTTGGTGTTATTTTAGGGTCAAATGCTGGCATATTATCATATATTGTTTGTATCCATTCTTTTGGTACAGGTGGCTTGCACCACTGCGCAGGATCACTCCATTCTCCACTATGAGCTGGCATAACCAATGTTCCATCACTTCCCACTGCCCTCATTAATGCAGTTATTACAGTCTGCGCCCCGCCACAAACCCATCCTAATTTTGACAGTGATGAATGAACTAATAATATATCACTGTTATTTATGCCGAGTCTCATCAAATCTTGATAAATAGTATTAATAGTATTAGGTTCTCTTGTTTTATTGATTATTTTCTCTTCACTCATTTATTTTACTCCTTTTCCAATTACTACCTAGTGCTTTTATTTTCATACATATAAAATAATGGTTTACTATTGGGAAATAATGTTCCCCCACGACTTCCTTAATGTACCTCCCCCTTGTAATAAAGAAAGCTACCATCTTTAAAACTATATATGCTGCAACCACGCAAAGTGATTTATTAAACATATACTCGCCATTTGATACAACTCCAAATCTAATATTATAAGATTAGGCTCTATATGCTGAACATCTTCTAATACATTTTCGAAATCATTTAAGAGAATAGTGTTATAATCATAAGCATTTAAATATTCCTGCATATACTTTTTCAACTTTAAATCATCTTCTATTATTAAAATTTCATTCATAATAAATCTCCTGATTTTATATTTATAATGTTAATTATACCATTTATATAATGTTGAAATTATATTTAAAATTAAAGATGCTCTAAGAATTATCCTCAAACTTTCCATTAAAGCAGATGAAAAAAACAAAAAGGCACAAGAAAATTTAAATTTAATGAGATAAAAAAAGACTGCTACCCATTTTTGAATGCTTTATAAGAAAATCATCTCTCCGGGATTGAACTATATGGAGGGCTGATGATTTCAAAATTCAATAATATTCCTAAATAGAGGAGGACATAACAACTATTAATTGTTATGTCCTCCTCCATTTAATTTGGTTACAACCTTTTAGACATGAAATCTATGACCATATTTATATACATCTTTAATATAATGTAACCTTCATTGTTCACTTAAACCACTAATAGAATATCAGCTTTCTCCGTAGTGACTTGCAAATAGAAATGACAAAACTATTGTAATTTCATTTAAAGTTCTTCTTTTGCGAATATAAAATTCCTGTAAGACTGCCATGACGGCAGTCTAGTGAACCCGAGACAGGACGTCGAGTGTGAGCGTTAGGGCATTGTATACAAGCAAAAGATTAGAATTTCTTAATGAAATTTCCAGTTTCGAGTTCGATTGCAAGGCATGCAGGAGAAGTTTATACTTTTTAGTCTACTTTTTTGTCACTAGCTGCCTCATCATAGGCAATTTTTATTTCTTCTTCAGCTTTAAGGTTTTTGAATGCAATAGACATCATAAGCTTAATTCTGTTAATTTGATTTACTTCACTTGCACCCGGGTCATAATCTATCGCAGTTATGTTAGCCCCTGGATACCTTCTCTTTAATTCCTTAATCATTCCTTTACCTGTTACATGATTAGGAAGACATGCAAAAGGCTGCATACAAACTATATTCTTTGTATTGCTTTCAATAAGCTCAACCATTTCGGCAGTCAAAAACCATCCTTCACCTGCTTGATTACCTAATGATATTATAGGTGATGAACCTTCTGCTAATTCCTGTATAGTTTTTGGTGCGGTGAATCTTTTGCTTTTTTCAAGAACTAATTTCATATGTTTTCGATAACCTTCTATATATTGAATAGCAATATTATCTATTATTTTGTCACTTCTACTTTTTCCTAAATACTTATATTTAAAGTCAGCATCGTAAGCACAGTACAAAAAGAAATCAATTAAATCTGGCATAACTGCCTCCCCACCCTCTTTTTCAATAACATCGATAATGTTATTGTTGGCTATGGGATCAAACTTAACTAAAATCTCTCCTACTAGACCTATCTTAGGTTTAACAATAGGTTTAATTTCTAAAATATCAAATTCAGAAACAATTCCAGTAATATTATTTTTAAAATCTTTATTTTTACCTTCTGTTACTGCTTTTTTACATATTTTTACCCATTTATCGTAAAGCAAATTAGCTGATCCTTCGACTGCTTCATAAGGCCTAACCTTGTAGAGTACTCTCATAAGCAAATCACCATATACTAAACCCATAAGTGATTTTTTAACTATTGGATAAGTAAATTTAAAACCAGGATTTTTCTCAAGACCAGCAGTATTTAAAGATATAACTGGTACAAGTGGAAAACCTGCATCCTTAAGTGCCTTTCTAAGAAATCCAATATAATTTGTAGCCCTACATCCTCCACACGTTTGCGAGATTATAACAGATGTATTTTCTGCATCATATTTACCTGATTTTAACGCAGCAATCAGTTGCCCAACCACTATTATTGTAGGATAACAAGCATCATTATTGACATACTTTAATCCTTCATCTACAGCTTTCGTATCTACTGATGGTAACACTTTTAGATTATATCCCGATGCATTAAATGCTTCTTGTAGAAACTGAAAATGTATAGGCGACATTTGTGGGCATAAAATTGTATGATCTTTTCTCATTTCTTTTGTAAAAATTATTTTACTATCCATATTACGAATTTTTTTAGGCACAAATCCGTTTTTATCTCTTTCATTTAGTGCAGCTTTTAAGGATCTAATTCTAATTCTCGCTGCTCCCAAATTATTTCCTTCATCAATTTTCAAAGTTGTATACAACTTGCCATTATTTTCGAGTATCTGAGCAACTTGATCTGAGGTTACTGCATCAAGTCCACAACCAAAAGAATTTAGTTGAATAAGTTCAATATTGGGCTCTTTTGATACAAAGCTTGCTGCTGCATATAACCTAGAATGATATACCCATTGATCTACTGCTCTTAAAGGTCTTTCAACAACGCCTAAATGAGCAACAGAATCTTCTGTAAGTACGGGCATATCAAAATCAGTAATTACACTGGGAATTCCGTGATTAATTTCTGGGTCTATATGATAAGGTCTTCCGGCTAAAACTATACCTCTTTTCCCAGTTCTTCTAATATATTCTATGACTTCCTCGCCCTTTTTCCTAATATCTGATTTAACCTTTTCTGTTTCAGTCCATGCCATCTCTGCTGCTATTGCAACTTCTTTTTTGTTAACACCAAAACTAACTAACTCGTCAGTTAATCTCTTAACTAATACTTTCTTATTGTCTAAAGAAATAAATGGATTTAGAAACTTAACATTTTTTTCTTTTAAAATGTCCATATTATTTTTTATTACTTCAGGATATGAAGTTACAATAGGACAGTTATAATGGTTGTCTGCATCCTTTTGTTCTTTTTTTTCATATGGAATACAAGGATAAAATATAGTATCTACACCCTTATTTATAAGACTCATTATATGACCATGTGCAATCTTAGCAGGGTAACAAGCAGACTCTGATGGAATAGTCTCTATTCCCATTTCATATACTTTTTTGGAAGACCTTTGGGACAATTCTACCCTAAATCCTAAGTTTGTAAAAAAAGTAAACCAAAATGGATAATTTTCATATATGTTAAGCACTCTTGGAATACCTATTACCCCTCTAGGTGCTTGTTCTTTTTTTAGTGGAATATAATTAAATATTCTTTTATATTTATAATCATAAACATTAGGTATTTCTTCTTTTTTTCCATTAAGTCCTAGGGCCTTATCACAGCGGTTACCAGATATAAACTTCCTATCATCATCAAAATTACTAATTGTAAGAACACATTGATTAACACATTGCTTACATCTTCCCATTGAAGTTTTCACTACTAATTTATTCAATTGTTCTGCTGATAATAATGTAGAAACCTCGCCTTCAACGTATCTTTCTTTTGCAATAAGTGATGCACCAAACGCACCCATTAAGCCTGCAATATCAGGTCTTACAGCCTCTCTTCCTGAAACAATTTCAAAAGCACGAAGTACTGCACTATTATAAAATGTTCCACCTTGAACTATTATTTTTTTACCCATGTCTTTGGGATCTCTTATCTTAATTACTTTAAGAAGTGCATTTTTTATTACCGAATAAGAAAGTCCTGCCGATATATCTCCCACAGAGGCCCCTTCCTTCTGAGCCTGTTTTACTCTTGAATTCATAAACACAGTACATCTTGAACCCAAGTCCACTGGGCTTTTAGCTTGCAATGCTACCTTTGCAAACTCTGTTACTTCCATGTTTAAAGAATGAGCAAATGTTTCTATAAACGAACCACACCCAGATGAACAAGCTTCATTTAGCATTATGCTGTCTATTGCTCCATCCTTTATTTTTAAACATTTCATATCCTGTCCACCAATGTCTAATATAAAATCCACTCCAGGCATAAAAAATTTAGCGCCCTTATAATGAGCTATAGTCTCAATTTCCCCAATGTCCACTTTTAAAGCCGCCATTATCAATTTTTCACCATAACCTGTTACTGCTGAATTTATGATAGTTACACCCTTTGGCAAAATAGAATATACTTTTTTTAATATCTTTCTAACTGAATTTAATGGATTGCCCTCATTACTCCCATAACAGGAATATAAAAGTGCACCTTCCTCATCTATAAGTGTAGCTTTAGTAGTTGTAGAACCAGCATCTATTCCCATATAACAATTTCCAGTATACCCTTCAAGTTCACGCCTTTTAGCCTTATATTTGCCTTGTCTTTCATTAAAAGCTTTTAACTCCTGCTCATCTGCAAATAGAGGCCTGAATCTACGAACATCATGACTCGACACATGTTTTAGTTTTGGAAGTTGATTCTTTAATTCTTCAAATGAAATAACACTATTATCCTTTGATGACATTGCCGCACCTACTGCTACAAATAGTTGAGAATCTTTTGGAAAAATAACTTGATCTTCTGTAAGTTTTAAAGTTTCAATAAACCTTTGTCGTAGCTCGGACAAGAAAAACAATGGTCCACCTAAAAATGCAACATTCCCCTTGATTGGTCTACCACAAGCAAGTCCACTAATTGTTTGGTTAACCACCGACTGAAACACTGACACCGCAACATCCTCTTTCGCAGCACCTTCATTTAATAATGGTTGAATATCAGTTTTTGCAAAAACTCCACACCTAGCAGCAATTGGATATATAGTCTTATAGTTTTTTGCAAGTTCATTAAGTCCAGCTGCATCAGTTTGAAGAAGTGATGCCATCTGATCAATAAATGCTCCAGTACCACCAGCGCAAGTACCATTCATTCTTTGATCTATTCCTCCATCGAAATAAATAATTTTTGCATCTTCTCCACCTAGTTCTATAGCTACATTTGTTCTTGGTATAATATGTTCTATTGCATAAGTACTAGCTATTACTTCTTGAATGAATGGAATATTCATCCACTTGGATAAGGATAATCCACCAGATCCTGTTACAACGATAGTAATATTAGATTCACTAAAATTGTTATACGCATCATATAAAAGTTCAGCTATCGTACTCTTTATATCCGAAAAATGCCTCTGATACTTACTATAAACTGTTTTTTCTTGCTCATTTAAAACTACTATCTTAACAGTAGTAGAACCAACATCTAAACCAACATGTAATATTTTCTTCATAATTTTCTTCTCTTTCCTCGCAAGTTTGACTTATTTTTAGTGTTTAATAATTTGAGATTTCATTATATATATTTATGCGTCTTAATATAAACTCATATTTTTGAAATTAACTATTATTATTCCACATACCCTAATTATTGGTATATGTATGTTTATTCTTCATAAACTTAATTTATTCTCTTAGCCGCAAACTTTCACTATATTATTCCCATTAATTACACTATTTTGATATTTTATTTATTTTATTTTTATTTGTTAACGACATTCACCAATAATCAATAATCAATTATACAATATTATAACTCAACAAATATGATATTTTCAACCTATTTGTACTTAATTATTTCACATCCTATTATTTATTCTTTTATCAACTAAAAAAATACTTCATACTTATAAATTGGATTAAATGTAATTAATCATCATATCTTCATATGTCGTTAACAATACATTATAAATTCTCATATACTAAACTATAACCTTCAATCAAGGAGATGATAAAGTGATTAAAGTAGAAATCAATAATATAAGCATGAATTATCACTCTTTAACTGCAGAAACTCCTGCTCTAGCAAATATTTCATTTGGAGTACAAGAAGGTACCTTTTTAAGTATTGTAGGCCCTTCCGGCTGTGGAAAATCTACTCTATTAAATATAATAGCAGGCTTAATTGAACCTTCATATGGGAAGATAATAATTAACAGACCATCTAATCATTCAAACTTCTTAAAAATTGGATATATGTTTCAAAAAGACCAATTGTTCGACTGGTTAACCATTTGGGACAATGTGCTTCTAGGCCTTAAAATTAATCATTCCATTACAGATGCAAGCAAAAAAATGGTAAAGGACCTCTTAATAAGCTATAATCTATGGGAATTTAGAGATCATCATCCTAGAGAATTATCTGGTGGTATGCGCCAAAGAGTTGCTCTAATTCGAACATTAGCTTTGAAACCTGAAGTACTTCTTTTAGATGAACCTTTTTCAGCCTTAGACTATCAAACTAGATTAAACATTAGTGATGAAGTTTATGAAATAATAAAGAAAGAGAAAAAGACTACTATAATGGTTACTCATGATATTTCAGAAGCCATTGCAATGTCTGATGAAATTATTATACTTTCAAAACGTCCTGCTAGTATTGTCAAACACATGACCCTTGAATTTGGTGATGATTTTCCTTGTCCTCTAAAACGTCGGGAAGCTCCAAATTTCAGAGTTTATTTCAATGAAATTTGGAAGGAGTTGAACGACAGTGCTAACTCAAAGTAAAGAACAAAAAGATTATATACAAAATGTAAAAAAGAAAAAGCGTCTTATTATTTTTACTAGAATAATAATATTAATTGTTTTTTTTAGCCTTTGGGAAATAGCTGGCAGACTTAATTGGATAGATTCTTTTTTAACAAGTACTCCATCAAAGATGTTTAAATCTTTTATAGAAATATATAAAGAAGGTACACTTCTTACTAACATTTCTATAACATGTTTTGAAACAATAACAGGCTTTTTACTAGGGACTATACTAGGTGCATTCTTTGCTATTCTATTATGGTGGTCGGATTTTGTTTCAAAAGTTTTAGATCCGTACATTATAGTATTAAATGCACTACCCAAAATAGCTCTTGCACCTATTATTATATTTTGGGTAGGCAATGGAATAACTGCAATAATAGTAATTGCTCTTCTGATATCAATAGTTGTAACAATAATAAGCATACTTAATGGTTTTAGAGAAGTGGACGAAGATAAAATCAAGCTTTTAAAGACATTTGGAGCATCAAAACTTCAAATTCTAATTAATTTAATTATCCCCGCATCTGTTCCAACTCTTATTTCCGCACTTAAAATCAACGTAGGCCTCTCTTGGGTTGGTGTAATTATGGGTGAATTTCTAGTAGCAAAAGAAGGTTTAGGATTCTTAATAATATATGGTGGTCAAATTTCACAACTTGATATGGTAATGATGAGTATAGTAATACTTTCCATTTTAGCTTACCTTATGTATGAAATGGTTGCTCTTCTTGAAAGAAAAGTAGTGAACAAAACTAAATAGAATTTTAATTTAAGTATATATTTAAAATCGTTGGACAGTATTTATAATGAATATCAATAATTCACTATAATAGTATCCCTATTTAGTACAAATAATCTACAATTCTCACAGGAACTATAAGACCAGCTAGTTAAAGTCAAGTGTAAATTTGCGAAAGTAGTTGTTAATTTCATTGCATAACAAAAAGACCATTGCATAACACGAACAATGGTAAATTTAGTAATTATTTA
>NZ_JAHLEC010000040.1 GCF_018861705.1 Clostridium psychrophilum
TTTTATTGAAATTTTCATATTAATTTACAATATTTTCAAGAGGCATAGCCTAAAATTTGAAATAGCTTAACTCCTACCGGAGAAAATATAGCTTTTTGTGGCTTAATCATAGTATAGGTTATTTAAATTTAATTTGTTAATGAATGTATGATTTTATTAAAATTGTACATTCATTTTTTATATTTGATTATATAAAAATATTTATAACCATGATTATAACAAGAAGGAGTTAATTAAATTAATAATATAAACAATAATGATGTATAATTGAAAATATATAAGAGCTATGTTATCTAATTTAATACAGTATAAGGAGATAAATATGGAAATGAAGAAGATAAGTGAAATAAAAAAGGGAGATAAAGTTGATAGTTTTTTTATCATTAAATCAGTTGATATCAAGGTTTCTAATAATAGTAATACAAATAAATATATGGATTTTAATTTAGGAGATGCATCAGGAGATATAAATGCAAAACTTTGGGAGTGTAATGATGAACTAGAAAATACATTTAAGCAAAGTATTTTAGTTAAAATTAAGGGCAACGTAAATGAGTGGAGGGGAAAACTTCAGTTAAAAATCGAAAAAATAAGATTAGCTGAGGAAAAAGATGAAGTGAATATCTGCGATTATGTTGCTGTGGCACCTTATTCACCGGAAGAAATGTTTGATGATATTTTAAATTATTTATCAAAAATTAAAAATACAGATATTCAAAATATAGTTACGAACATAATTAGCAATAATGAAAAAAAGTTAATGCATTATCCAGCAGCTAAGTCTAACCACCATGCGATAAGATCGGGACTTTTATACCATACAACAACTATGCTTAAGGCAGGCGAAAAATTAAGTGAAATATACACTTTTTTAAATACAGATTTATTATATGCAGGTATAATACTTCATGATATTGGCAAGATATATGAAATGAATGCTAGTGAACTCGGAATTGTAAGTGAGTATTCAGTGGAAGGACAACTTTTAGGACATATAGTTCAAGGAATTAAGATGATAGAAACGGCGAGTATTGAAGTTAAAGCTGATAAGGAAGTATCCGTGTTACTACAGCATATGGTGCTTGCTCATCATTACGAAGCAGAATATGGAAGTCCTAAAAAACCTATGATACCAGAAGCTGAAATGTTACATCACTTAGATATAATGGATGCGAGAATGTATGATATGAATAAGGCATTAGGCAATACTAAAGAAGGAAAATTTTCAGAAAGAATAAGGTCTTTAGATAATATAAATGTTTACAAGAGTTTTGTAAAATAACAGATAAGAAGTAATAGGATAAAGGGTTTCAATATATAAATACACTTACTTAGTAGATCTGAGCAGGTGTATTTATTTGTTCCTACGCCTAAATACACGAACTATTAATTAAAAAATAATAATAATATTCGCATTTTATATTGACTGGTTTATACTGCTCTGATATTATTAAGGAGTATGGTAACCAATAATAATACATGTTGCTACAGAGAACAGAAGTAACACAACAATTAATAATTGTTATTTAACCCAGAGAAATACGGGAGGGTATATAAATGAAAGATTTTTACGATGTAGTAATTGTAGGAGCTGGCCCAGCGGGCATATTTACAGCACTAGAGATTTCTAACAAAAAACCTGAACTTAGTGTACTTATAGTTGATAAGGGAAGAAATATAGAAAAAAGAAAATGTCCTGCGAGAGTTACTGGTAAATGTGTAAAATGTAATCCTTGTGGAATAACATTCGGTTGGGCAGGTGCTGGGGCTTTCTCAGATGGTAAACTTTCTCTAAGCCCAGAAGTTGGTGGAAGACTTCTTGAATACTATTCTGAAGATGAATCAAAAAAATTAATAAAATATTGTGATAATATATATATAAAATTTGGGGCAAATGAAAAGGTATATGGACTTAATACAGATAAAGTTGAAGAAATTAAATATGAAGCAAGTAAACATAACATTCGTCTTGTTGAATGTCCAGTAAGGCATTTAGGAACAGAACTTGCATATGAAGTTTTAAAATCTATGTACCATCATTTAATTGATAATACAAATACAGAATTTATTGAACTTAGTGAAGTTGAAGAAATATTAGTAGAAGATAATAAAGCTACTGGAATATTGGTTAAGACCAAAGAAGGTACTGTTAAGGTTAAGGCAAAATACGTTGTAGCAGCACCAGGTAGAGGCGGTGCTGAGTGGGTTGCAAATGAAGCTAAGAAACATAAAATTAAAGTTACAAATAATGCAGTCGATATTGGAGTAAGAGTTGAGGTTCCTAATTCTGTTATGGATCATCTAACAAAGGATTTATACGAAGCAAAATTAGTCTATTATTCAGACACATTTGATAATAAGGTTAGGACATTTTGCATGAATCCAGGTGGAGTAGTTTCAGCTGAATATTATGACGATAACACGATTGCAGTTGTAAATGGTCATAGTTATTCAGACCAAAAGCTTAGAACAACTAATACAAATTTTGCAATGCTTGTATCTACAAGCTTTACAGAACCCTTTAATCAACCTATTGGGTATGGAAAATATATAGCAGAGCTTGGTAACATGTTAACAGGCGGAGGAATAATGGTTCAAAGATTGGGTGATTTATTAAAAGGAAGAAGGACAAATTATTCAAGACTTTCTAAATCTACTACGGTGCCCACTTTAAAATCTGCGGTACCAGGCGATTTAAGTTTTGTATTACCCCAAAGGCATTTAACGTCTATTGTGGAAGCATTAAAGGCTTTTGATAAGTTAGCACCGGGATTATATAGTAAAAACACATTATTATATGGGGTAGAAGTGAAGTTCTATTCTAGTAAGTTTAGTACAAATAATAAGTTTGAGACATCTATTGATAATTTGTACACAATAGGAGATGGGGCAGGAATAACTAGAGGATTAATGCAAGTATCAGCAACAGGAGTAGTTGTAGCAAGGGATATAGCTCAGAAAGAAGACAAAGAGCTATAAACTTAAATAATTAGTTATATGAGCATTAAAAGTGTATAATTCAAATATAAAGTAAACATAGAAAGCAATAAAAGTTTTAATGTAAACATCTAAAATATTTTATTGTGGACTGGAAGAAAGTGAGGAACTTATATGTCAGCATTTATTGTTTTAGGAGCCCAGTGGGGAGACGAAGGTAAAGGAAAAATGACAGATTATCTTGCGCAGGGAGCAGACGTTGTAGTCAGATTCCAAGGCGGAAATAATGCAGGTCATACTGTAGTTGTAGGAGATAAAGAATATAAACTTCATTTAATACCATCAGGAATATTGTATAAAGATAAACTCAATGTAATAGGCAATGGCGTTGTTGTAGATCCAGAAGCTTTATTTACAGAAATTGAATACTTAGAAGAGTTAGGGGAAACGATAACTCCTGATAGATTAATAATAAGTGATAGATCACAGGTGATAATGCCTTATCACAAAGCATTAGATAATTTATATGAGGTAGCTAGAGGTAAAAATGATATAGGAACTACAAAAAAAGGTATAGGCCCTTGTTATACTGATAAGGTTGAGAGAAGTGGAATTAGAGTTTGTGATTTAATGAAAAAAGATGTTTTAAAAGAAAAGCTTAAAACTAATTTATTAATTAAAAATAATATAATAACTAAAGTTTTAGGTGGAAAAGCTTTAGATTTCGATACTATATATAAACAGTATCTAGAGTATGCAGAAAAAATGAGACCTTTTGTAAAGGATATATCAGTTAAAGTTTACGATTCAATAAAAGCAGGCAAAGATGTTTTATTTGAAGGAGCACAAGGAACTTTACTTGATATAGATTATGGATCATATCCTTTTGTAACTTCATCCAATACTATTGCAGGCGGAGTTTGTATTGGAGCAGGAATAGGGCCAACTATGATAACAAGTGCTGTAGGAGTAGCAAAAGCTTATACTACAAGAGTAGGAAAAGGACCATTTCCAACAGAACTTAATGATAAAACAGGAGAATGGATTCGTGAAAAAGGTTTTGAATTTGGAGTAACCACAGGCAGAGCAAGAAGATGCGGATGGCTTGATCTTGTTATATTAAAATCTGCAGCAAGGGTTTCAGGACTTACTAGCTTTGCTGTAACTAAAATAGATACATTAGCAGGACTTGAAAAAATTAAAATTTGTGTAGGATATAAATTTGAGGGTAACGTTATAGATTATTTCCCAGCAAGCCTTGAGGATTTGGCAACTTGCGAACCAGTATATGAGGAGTTTGATGGTTGGGATGAAAACATAGCTGATGCAAGAAGTTATGATGAACTTCCTGAAAATGCAAAAATATACTTAAAGAAAATTGAAGACTTTACAAGTGTTAAAGTTTCAATAGTTTCAGTAGGACCTAAAAGAGATCAAACAATGGTGTTAACTGAAATATAAAATTAATATTATATGTATATAAATTTTCCTATAACATGTATGTTTCTTATGTTATAGGAAATTATAATAAGGTATACAACTGTATACTAAAGATTAAAAAAGTGCGTACTAGTAAAATGAAACTATCTATAATATAATGAGAATGAGAATTATAGTTAAATAAATATTTATATTTGTTTATTGTTTATTCTCTAATATGATGAGTATAAATTAACGTAAAGTGAGGTAGAAAATATGAAAATAACTAAGAATATGACAATAGGTGAAGTTGTAAGACAAAGTCCAGAATCTGTTCAAATATTAATGAACTTTGGAATGGGATGTGTAGGCTGTCCTTCAGCACAAGCTGAAACATTAGAAGAAGCATCAATGGTTCATGGTCTCAATATAGATGAATTAATAGCTGCATTAAACGTATAAAAAAGTAGACACTTAGCAAATGCTAAGTGTCTTATTTTATTTTCTTTTTATTTTTTTAATTGCAAGTATAACAGGTATGGTAATTATAGTAGCTATAATGGCTTCAGGGACACCATTTATTAGACCTATACCATAAATAGTTTTTGCAGCAATAGATGGGTCTATGCCTTTACTAGTGGCGAATTTAGCCGCATACAAAATATATATCATAGTAAGAACCCCAAAAGTGTTAGTTATAGAACCGACAACAGTTGCAAGTCCAATTCTTATACTATCGTTTTTAACATAGCATAGTTTATAAACATAATAAGAAGTAAGACCAATAAGAACTCTTGGTAATACAGATACTAAAGGATTTATAAAAGCAAAAGATAGTATATTGGGAGCTGTTATGTTTTGCATAATGCTAAATAATCCAAATATGAAACCAATAGTCATTCCGACAATTGGGCCACCTATTATTGAACCTATAATAACAGGAATGTGCATGATAGTTGCTTTGGCACCAGGAAGTGGAATAAAACCATATCCAGTTAGCCCAAGGACTATGCAAACAGCTGATAGCATACCAATAGTTGTTAGTTCACTTGTTTTTATTCGTTTTAGTTTAATAGTATTGTTAATCATATTTTCCCTCCGCTCTTATTCCATAAGGATATAAGTCGACCTATTTATAATCCTTATTTTTAGTTCAGTTTCACAGTGAATACTGACAAGAACATTTTAGCACGTATTTGAAAATAATTACATAGAAAAAAATATTTATTAAATATACATAAAAAATGAGGAGTGATAGTATGATAAATAGTTTAAAAGTTATAGATAGGGATTACACCATTCACTATTATGAAGTAGATATTCATAAAAAGGTATTGATGACAAGTATCATGAATTATTTTGAAGATATGGCAATGTATCAAAGTGAAAGATTAAATATTGGTATTGACTATCTTAGTGTAAATAAAATTGCTTGGGTATTATACAAATGGGATATAACAATGAATTCATATCCGTTATTAAATGAAATTATAAAGGTGAAAACTTTTGCATATTCTTCAAATAAATTTTTCGCTTATAGAAAATATGAGATTTTTGACACAAATAATAATATGGTAGGGCAGGCTAATTCAGTCTGGATATTAATAAATACAGATAGAAGAAGGCCGATGAGAATTACAAAAGATATAAATGAAGCTTATGGTATAGATGCAAATAATAACGCACCTATAGATATTGAAAACATTTTATCTATATCTAAAGTTGATCGAGAAAAAAGTTTTGATGTTAGGTATAGTGATATTGATACAAATATGCATGTAAACAACGTTAAATATGCTGCATGGGCTTTAGAGACAGTACCTAAGGATATAGTAGTAAATTATGAACTAAGGAACATAAAGGTAACTTATGAGAAGGAAACAACATATGGAGAAATTATAAAGGTAAGCACGCAGGTTATAAAAGAAGTTGATAAAACGATATGTAGACACAGAATCATAAACGAAAAGGGTGTTGAGCTAACGCTTTTGGAAAGTATCTGGGTATAGGAGGTACAAATAAAATCAATTCTATAAATCATATATTTTTCTTATATTATGCAATAAAAGGATAAATCAAAGCAATTTATCCTTTTATTATAGCATTATATAACAAAATCTATTTAGAAGCATTTTTTCCAGCAACAGCACCAGAACTCCATGCCCATTGAAGGTTGAAACCACCACAATCACCATCTACATCTAATATTTCACCAGCAAAGAATAAATTCTTAGTAATATTAGATTCCAGAGTTTTATCATTAATTTCTTTTGTATTAATTCCACCTGCTGTTACTTGGGCATTTGAAAAAGAATTAGTGCCTGAAACTTCAAATTTCCATTGTTTTAACAAACTACAAATAGTATTTTTTTCTTCTATCTGCAGATTACAACATGGTTTATGAATATCATCTATTTTAGCTTGCTTTAGGATGATTGGAATAATTTTTTTGTTAATTATACCAATTAATGAATCAATAAGACTTCTATTTTTAAATAATAACCAATGATTGTTTAAAAACTTCTTTAAATCATCAAAGTTAATAGTAGGTAACATATCAATACTTAAAGAAACCTTATTATTTTTAGATAATTCATATGATGCAATTCTACTAAGTGAAAGAATTGGAGGCCCAGAAATACCATAGTCAGTGAAAAGTATTTCACCAAATTCTTTTTGAATGCACTTATCATTTATAGATATTTGCGCATAACCATCAAATTTTACTCCTGACAAAGCTTTTAGCCTACCATAGTTTAATTTAAGCTGTACAAGGGATGGTACCTGAGGAATAATAGTGTGCCCTAATTGTTTAGCCAACGCATAACCGGATCCATCAGAACCTGTCTTAGGTGCGGATTTACCACCTGTTGCAATAATCAACTTTTCACATTCATATATACTGTTATTTGAACTATAAATTTTAAAAACGTTTTTTTCTTTTATAATTTTTTTAACTTTTGTATTTATGTATACAGGAATGTTTTTCTCTTCTATAGAAAAACGAAATATATCTAATACGGATGACGCTTGCATGGACATTGGAAACATTTTACCGCCATCTAGTGTTACCAAAGGTATTCCTAAATTGCTGAAAAAGTCTTTAGTATCATCTACTGTAAAAGAATCTAATATATGTTTTGAAAAATATTGATTTTCACTGTGGTATCTGGAACTATCAATATTTGAATTGCTAATGTTACATCTTCCATTACCGGTTGTTAATATTTTTTTACCTATTCTATCTGTTCCTTCAATTATTCCCACATTTATTCCCATGTTTTTTGAAATAAGTGCAGAGGTTAATCCAGCGGCACCTCCACCGATTATTATAAGAGAATGTTTCAAAAAATCGCTCCCTTCGAGTAAAAATTGTATTTGTAATGTTAATTGGGTTATATATAAGTTTACTCTAAAAGATGTAACTTGAACATAAAAATATATTCTATTTTATAAAAAATATAATATATGTTAAATTTGTAAATTATAAAGTGATTACATTGTAAAAAGTAAATATATAACAACTTAAAACCATTAAATTTACTCCATTTTTGTAATATATAAAAAAAAAATAAAAAAAACAAGAAAATATGTTGACACTTTAAGAGATATTAGGTATTATAGTTTATGTCGGGTTGTGAGAGCGAAGTACAGAATATATAAAGCGATAACGAATATGGCTCCTTGGTCAAGCGGTCAAGACACCACCCTTTCACGGTGGTAACAGGGGTTCAATTCCCCTAGGAGTCACCATAAAAACATATGTGGGAGCATAGCTCAGCTGGGAGAGCATCTGCCTTACAAGCAGAGGGTCACAGGTTCGAACCCTGTTGTTCCCACCACATATGGCTCAGTAGCTCAGTTGGTTAGAGTGCCGCCCTGTCACGGCGGAGGTCGAGGGTCCGAGTCCCTTCTGAGTCGCCATGTTTTTAATAGTAAATAAAATGCTTTATAATTAAGATAATTCTAAGTTTTTAATAATATAAATATTATTAAAAACTTAATATGGCTCCTTGGTCAAGCGGTTAAGACACCACCCTTTCACGGTGGTAACAGGGGTCCAATTCCCCTAGGAGTCACCAATAATACATATATGGGAGCATAGCTCAGCTGGGAGAGCATCTGCCTTACAAGCAGAGGGTCACAGGTTCGAACCCTGTTGTTCCCACCATATATGGCTCAGTAGCTCAGTTGGTTAGAGTGCCGCCCTGTCACGGCGGAGGTCGAGGGTCCGAGTCCCTTCTGAGTCGCCATTTTTGCTGGCATGGCTCAACGGTAGAGCAGCTGACTTGTAATCAGCAGGTTGTAGGTTCAATTCCTATTGCCAGCTCCAAAAAGTCCTAAACATTTGTTTAGGACTTTTTTTATTTGTTTAAAAAATTGAATTCAAATAGAATTCAATTATATATTTTAAATAATAAAAAGCACTTATTATTTTGGTTTACTTAAATTTTTCTTTATTCTTATATCATCGCCAAAAAATTTACAAAGTGTAAAATTACCCATTAATCTAGATGTTATTCTTTCTGAATATGTCTTAAGTAAACTCTCAAGTGTTAAATTAGTGGACACTAGCATTTTCTTTTGTTTTAATAATTTGGTATTAAGTAAGTTAAACATTTCTGCCTTGTTAAAATCTGAAAGCTGCTCTGTACCCAAATCATCTATAATAAGTAAATCACAATCTATTAAAAGTTCTTCTAAAGAGGTATTATTATTAAATCTGATGTCCTTTAAAGCTCTTATTAATTCTTCGGCAGTCCTGTACACCACGAAAGCACCCTTATCAATTAGCTCTTTTGTAATACAATGAGACAAAAACGTTTTTCCTGTACCTGAACTTCCGTAAAATAATAAGTTTTCATCAGTTGTATAGAAATTTTTTAAAAAGTTCATAGATTTGGATAAAATCTTTTCCATGTTTTTTTTTGGTGATTCTGATTGGAGTTCACTTTTTCTAGAAGGATAGTAATCTAACTTGAAATTATCGAAATTGTTGGTTTTTAACATGTTTTTTAACTCAGATCCAGTATAATAAACATCTATAACCTTTTGTTTAAAACATGAACATTTTTTGTTACCGATAAATCCAGTGTCACGGCATTTACTACATCTATAATGTAGGTTTAAGTATTCCATATCAAAACCGTTAGAAACCAATAGTTCAGATTTCTTCACTCTTAAATCCATTATTTTTTCCTTTAAATTATGTAGATACTCCTCTCTATTATCAATACTCTTCAAGGCACTAATAGATAGTTCTATACACAATTTACCTATTTTCCTATCGAGTCCAATAATTTCAGGATGAGTTTTTTCTATATGAGCTTTCCTTTTCCTAAAATCAGATTCCTCTGTTTGTCTTATTTGATCATACATAGCTAATATTTTGGTTTGATAACCTTTAATCATTTTTATCCCATCCTAGCAATTTTTTTTCTAGTTCGTCAAAGTCATAGGCTCTTTGTTCATAATCATTAAAACTTCCCTTTGCAGGTTTACCACCAGCAGTTTTACGCTTAGTAGTAATCAATCTTTTTTTATCTTTTTTCTCTATGTCCTCTAATGACTTTATATCATCTTTAAACCAGCTGTTTAGAATTCCATCGATGTATTTGAAATCAGCTCTACCAAGCCTATCAAAGCATATATCACAGGCTTTGAATATAATTTCTAAAGAAAATTTATAAACATTTAACCATTTATCTAATAATTGTTCTTGAGGTTTCATTATTTCAGGAGCTTTTATTCCTAAATAATTTAATATTTTTCTTATACTTATCCATTTATCCTCATGTTTTTTTATATAAGACTGCGCATCCTCAATATTTTTAATATTAGCATCATGCCATGCAATTGCAACAGTTTCAATATACCTGTAATCAACTTTACCTTTTGATACACAATATTGAATTAAAAGTAATATTAGTTCTGGTGGAAAATTATAATCCTTTTGCCAGCTAAGGTACATTGTCATTTCTTTTGGCGAAAGAGGTTTAGCTAATAATTTTTCGATGTCTTGAAGCATACCTTTTATTGATGAATTTGTTAACTCTTCAAGTAAGTTTATATTTTGTACATTCTCTTCAGGAACATCTAATAAATCTAAAAATTCAATATTATAGTTACCCATATTATCAATGGGGGTCATTTTAATTAGATTTTCATCATTCCAATAGTTCCAAGCATTAACAACGTCAGTTTCTAAAAGTCCAAGGGTATTTGCTATAACTGAAGAGGTAGCACCTATTTCTCCAGATGTACAATATTTTAAACCAAGAAGATAAACTTTAACAAATTCTCCTCTAGCCTTTGGCATAAACTTATCTATAAAAATATTACTCACAGGAGTATATTTATAATTTTCATTTTTAAACATGAAAGTGCTCATAAAGTCACTACCTTTCTTTTTATAATATAGGACTATGATTTAAAATTAATAATTGAGTTTATATCTGCAAGGAATATAATAAATTATGTTTAATATCTTAGTCTATAAAAATTTTATTATTCAACCTATAGTATACCATATAGTTAAAGTTACTAATAAAAAAAATATTGGATAATAAACAATATTTGCTATAAACATAATATTAAGTAAGCATATGAAGAGGTATAATATTTGATATTTTAAATGAGTATTAAAAGATCAGAATTCTACTAATTACAACACTTATACTTATGGTTACTATAAATTCATAAAAATACATAAAATGAAAATAAATATATGAATAAAATTATTCCTATAAGTAGAAAATATGTTTTAAAGGAGGGATGAATTTTGAAAAGTATGAATAGAACAGAATTAGACAATAATGAAGAAGAAAAATTTAAAGATGGACTAAATAGATATGTTAATACTGAAGGTGTAGATAGTATCCTAGTAAATATACCTACAATAATTACAGGGGTAAATGATGATGGTAGCATAATCCAAGAAGAAGTTCAGCCCAATGCGTATGAGATAGTTGAGCAAGACAAAAGGTTTATAGATTAGTATATAATAAAAGTATAAAACATATAGTTATAGGCATAACTCTTATACTTTTATCTATACGTTTTATATTAGAAGAAAAGAAGATAATAATTCACACAAAATAATTAGTTCATTTTGGTGAGAATTTATTGCATGATACTCCGGATGATTGATTTACTAATATTGAAGGCAGGTTTGAAGATTTAAAACCATAAATTTTACAACCTTTTGGGTATAAAGCATCCCAAGTAATATAGTAATACATACATTTAAGGCAATTTATTTTTGTTAATCATGAAAAAACTCCTTTAAGAAGATAAAGTAAAATTATATTTAATAATAACATATTTTAAAATATAAAAAAATAGATACAGTTTATTTGAAAACCTATACCTATATTGAAACAACTTAAATTAACTAAGGCACCTTAAAAAAATACACTAGTATAAGGACTAGTTATTTGTTTAAAGATGCCTTAACCACCAAGGGTTACATCTTGTTCATTGTACCAATTTAGGGCATTTGATAAATGCTCAGGTTTAAAGTCAGGCCAATAGTCATTTATAATATAGAAGTCAGAATAGACAGATTGTATTGGTAGAAATCCACTAAGACGCCTTCGTCCACCCCAACGAATTATTAAATCTACTCTAGAAATTTGATTGCTCTTTACGCAACTAAGTATATTAGTTCTTTTACTACTTTTATTTTGAGAAAGATTGCTTAAATCCCATTCCCAACCATAGTTTACGAGAAAATTTAGTTTTATACCACCATTGCCAAAGGTTTTACGGGTGGTGTATGGAAGTAGTTCTTTAGGAAACATAGGTGAGTCACTATTTCCTACTACTAATAATTCAGCATCCTGTGTACTTAGAAGTCTTACTGCATCTACGCAAGCTTTAACAAAAGCTTCTCTTTGTAATGCTGGTCTTTTGGTATTATCGGTAGTAAAACCATAATAGGTTATTTCTTTTACACCTTTTTCTTTACAAAGTTTATACAGTGACAAGCCAGGATCTAATCCAAAGGTGTATCCTTTATCTTTAGATAAACCATTATCTACAGACCATCTTCTGTTTCCATCGGGAATTATTCCGATATGGTTTGGTATTCTCATATTATCACCCTTTAATTATGAATTTTAACAACTTATAAATCATAGTATATCCATTATTGATATATTAATCCACAATATTTTTAAAATGATTAGTTGCTAAGTATTATAAAGTTATTAAATAATAGGTTCACTTGTTGATTTTAAATTAATATTTATTTTTGCTATAGATATATATTCCATAAAAGAATAGACTAAGTGTATAAATGTGTGAATTATTTAATATTTTCCAAAAAATAAAAATTGGATATTTAATTTTAACAATTTATAAAACATTCTAATTACTTGTTGATAAGTTAAGATTAAAATAGTAGCATAAGATGAAATTTAAACAATTGAGGTGTGCTAATGAATAAAACAAAAGGAGATATATTTCAGTCAGCAATTAAAGTATTTTCAAAAAATGGATATGATGGAGCTACTATGGATGAAATTTCAGCAAATGCAGGAGTAGCTAAAGGTACGGTTTACTATTACTTCAAAAGTAAGGATGAGGTTTTTAAATATATAATTACTGAGGGAGTAAGTTTACTGAGACAGCAAATAGAAAATATTAATATAGGTAAGGGCGATTATTCTTATAAATTGAGGGAATTAAGTAAAAACCAGTTAAGATTAGTATGTGAAAACAAAGATTTATTTAAAGTTATAATGAGTCAAGCTTGGGGAGGAAAAATAAGACATTCTGAACTTAGGCAATTACTAAAGGTGTATATGGAAGATATTGAAAAATTTTTAGTCAAAGCTATGGAGGATGGTACTATAAGAAAATGTGAGTCTTCTTTTTTAACATACATGTATTTTGGAGAGTTAGTATCCGTAGCAATTTATAATGTTATAAAAAATGATAGTATGAAATTAGATGAAGTTACAGATAATTTCATTTATCGTTTATTAAATGGAATAAAATAAAAAATTCAGTTAGATGATTCTTAAAAATAGAATATCTCGCTGTTTTTTTTTGTTTATATTAAATTATAAAAAAATGGTCAATATATTTTTTTATTTATCAAAAATATATTGACTTTATAATAAAAAAATGTAAAATAAACATATGCGTATAAACTGACCAGTCAGTTGACGTATATATTTAATAAATTTGTTATAATAAATAATTACTTATAAAGGAAAAGGTGATAATATGAATTTTTTAAAAGTGGCTCGAAGAGATATTTCAAGTATAATTAAAAATAGATTTATACGAGTATCTGTAATCGCAATTATTGTAGTCCCACTTTTATACAGTTTGCTTTATCTTGATGCTTTTTGGGACCCGTATGCTAGGATTGCGGATATGCCTGTAGCGGTGGTAAACCAAGATAATGGAAGTATAAAGGATGGTAAAAAAGTTAATTATGGTCAAAATTTAGTAGACAATCTTAAAAAGAAGAAAGCAGTGGGGTGGAGGTTTGTTACAAAAAAACAAGCAGAAGCTGGAGTTAAGGGCAAGAATTATTATGCTATGTTCGTAATCCCAGAAAATTTTTCGAAAAATACTTTAAGCGCGACTAAAGGAAAACCAGAACAAGCTAGAATATTATACAGTGCAAATGAAAAGAGAAATTTTCTAGCAGCACAAATTAATGGTAAGGTATTAGATCAGGTTAAAGCAGAATTAACAAAAAATATGACAAAGGAATATACAACAGTAGTATTTGATAATTTATATGTAATTAAAGATGGTATGAAGCAAGCTTCTGATGCGAACAAAAAGCTTAGTGATGGTTTGATTGCATCAAAGAAGGGTACAAGTCAGTTAAAAGATGGAACAGGAAAACTTAATGGTAGTGTTCCAGAAATGTCGGATGGTGTAGGAAAATTATTAATTGGTTCTACTACATTGACTAGTAAACTAGGCGAGCTTAATTCTCAAGTGCCTGCAATGGTAAGTGGAGTAAATAAGCTTCATGGTGGTGCAGATAAGTTAAATAATGGGTTAACCAATCTTAACTTGCAAGTGCCAGCTATGGGAACTGGAGTTTTACAACTTTATAGTGGTGCGAATAAGCTAAATATTGGATTATCAGATCTTAATAAGCAAGTGCCAGCTATGGGAACAGGAGTAAAACAACTTAATGATGGTGCAGTTAAGTTAAATAATGGGTTATTGGATCTTAATAAGCAAGTACCCAATATGGCTATAGGGGTACAAAAGCTTAATGAGGGATATACAAAAAAAATATTACCTTCAACTAAAACACTTAAAGAAAAAACAGCAGAGCTTGCTGGAGGACTTGGAGCAACTAAAGGTGGATCAGATAAGTTAAAAAAAGCATCAATTGGTTTAAACAGTGGATCAAAAGAGCTTAATGATGGATATGATAAAATGAAAGGCAGCATGGGTGATCTTAAAAATGGAAGTGCAGGAGTTGCTAGTGGAGTAGATGGTGTAGTAGATAATAGTAAAAAGTCTCAAGCAGCATTGCAACAAGCAAATGAGAAGCTGGAAGCATATGTACAAGCCAATCCAGACTCGAAGAAAGATGCAAATATGCAAGGAGCTTTAGCTACTATAAATGCATTAAATAAAAATGCTACTGATGAAAAAAATGTAGCGAAGATGAAAGAACTTAAAGTTGTTGCGCATAGGGTGGCAGAAGGCTCTACGCTATTAGAGAAAGGATCTTTGGACTTTGTAAAAGGTTCACAAAGATTTTCACAAGGTGCAGATCAATTTTCAATAGGAGCTGGAACTTTTGCAGAAAAAACAAGTGAAGCAGCAGAAGGTGCAGCTAAAATTAGTGGAGGTCTAGATCAACTATATGCGGGTATGAATAATGATTTTGGAAAAGGGCTTTCACAACTTAATGGGAATATGCCAACTTTAACTGGAGGAGTGCAGAAGTTAGCGACAGGTTCAGGAACTTTGTCAGGAGGAATTTCGCAGCTTAATGCTAAAATTCCAACTCTAACTGGAGGAGTGCAGAAGTTAGCGACAGGTTCAGGAGCTTTGTCAGGAGGACTTTCACAGCTTAATGCTAAAATTCCAACTCTAACTGGAGGAGTGCAGAAGTTAGCGACGGGTTCAGGAGCTTTATCATTAGGTTTAACACAATTTAATCAAAAGATGCCAGTACTAGCAGATGGGACATCAAAATTAAATGATGGATCAGTTCAAATTACACAAGGAATTAGTACTTTAGATGGTAAATTACCTGCTCTTACAGATGGGGTAAATAAGTTATATTTAGGTTCTAATAAATTAGATGCTGGCATGACAAAATTAGCAACTGGTTCTAAAAAACTTAGTGATAAGACAACAAAGGGTTACAATGACCTTAATGGTAGCTTGAAAAATAATACTAAAACTATGGCCACGGCATTTTCAGAACCTGTAGCTATGGATCAGAAAGCTATAGATCCTGTTAAAACTTATGGTGAAGGGTTTACACCATACTTTATTCCATTATCATTATGGGTAGGAGCGTTAATGATGTTCTTTGTAATTACGGATAAAGTAGATGATGATATTGGAGCAGGCCCAGCGTCTGTTGTAGCGGGTAAGTTCTTATCATATGGGGCAATAGGATTTATGCAGGCTGTTCTTGCAAGTGGAGCGGTAATGTTACTAGGTCTTAGACCGGATAATGTACTGCTATATTTCTTATTTAATATTTTCTTAGCATATGTATTTATAGCGATTATTCAATGTATGGTATTCTTATTAGGGCAATTAGGAAGATTATTATCAATTGTATTATTAATTTTTCAACTTACATCTTGCGCGGGTACATTCCCAATAGAAATTGTACCTAATTTGTTTAAAGTTCTAAATCCAATTATGCCATTTACTTATGCAGTATCTGGATTAAGAGAAGTAATATCAGGTATTGATTATGGAGTATTTACAAAAGATGTAATTGTGCTTGCTGGAATGTTACTTATATTCTTAGTCACATCAGTATTAATGAAGGGGCATGCAGATAAAGCACAAAAATATATAAAAGAAAAAAAAGCACAAGCAGATAATGTAACTGCATAATATGAATAAAAGATAATTGTTTTATAAAAAACATACGTCACTTTTGAAAAGTGACGTATGTTTTTTTTGCTGAATTTTTAATCATTATTATAAGATACAAGTTTGTGGCCACTTGATCCTGCCTTGTAGCTTCTTAAAAACAAATCGTAAAACTTATCTACCACTTGTGAATTCCATATTTCACCATTCATTTTTAATACTTGTATTGCTGATTCTATTGTGCATAAATTACCATCTACAGCGCCCCGCCTTAAGTCATACTTAGACTTAAAATTTGGTTTTAATGAAACAATTGGTAATTTTTCTAAATAAGAACTTTTCCTAAAAATTTTTCTAGCTTCCTTCCAGGTCCCATCTATAATAATAAATGCAGGGATTTTACCTGTATTTTTATATTCAACTTCTCGGTTTGTTGTTTCATAATTTTCTATAGGGAATAATAAGAAAGGTTCATATATACTATTATTTAAATTAGCTATTAATTTCGTAGGTGTTTTAGTTCTTTCCCAGAGGAAGATTTCTGTTGAAGTTGGATTAACTATTTCTAGAAGTCTTGCGGTATTAGATGCCCTGTAAAATTCTTTTTCTGTAGATAAAATCCAAATTTTTGCATTGGTTTTTATTATAGGTGTTTTATCACAGATGCAATTTATAGTAGGAAGTCCGCACTTATTACAACTATTATAAAGGCTTGTTATTTGTTTTACTATGTAATTTGAGCTCATATATCCTCCTTGTTAATTTAGTGGCGTATATAAATTAAAGAACCTAGTAAAGCCCTTAGTAGCTACATAGGTTCTTTAAACATTATTTAATGATTTTGAAAAAATTTTAACGACATTTCAGAAGGAAAGTCTCCTACTTCTATAAGTGGTAGTTAACTACCCTAGCAAAATAAAACTTCATTGGGAATTTAAATCTCCTTCTGAAGTCGTTATACTACAGCTCCGCAGGAGATGATTTAATTGAGTATCCATATAGTATAATTTAAAATTCCGGCAAAAGATACCCAAGCAACATATGAAATCATAAGATAAGATGAGGTCTTATCTATCCTATAAAACTCGAAAGTAGTTAAAATAATGAATACTAATAATAGAAGCAACTCTAAAAAGGCTATTGCATATAGTCTAAATCTAAAAAATATAATTGACCAAAAAAAGTTTAAAAATAACTGGATACCATATAAAACTAACGCTTTTTTCACATTGATCCCAGATTTGCCAATCATCCAAATCCTATAAGAAGCTACAGCCATTATAAAAAATAGTATTGTCCATACTATAGGAAAAATCCAACCAGGAGGTGAAAAAAAAGGCTTATTAAAATTTTGATAGGTGTTAGAAACGTCCATACTTAAAAAACCACTTAAACCACCTATTCCTTCCGCTAGTAAAATGCTAATAATAAGAGCAGCAAAATTTTTTTTACTATTTACCTTAATAATATTGAACATATTTTATCCCCTTTTTATGATTATTTTAGTGAATATATATATATAATATTTATTCGAAATCTATATTATACCTATAAAAATTTCTGATAATTAGTTAAGTATGTCACTTTTTAGAATTGCTTATTTACATGCAATTATATTGTACATATCAATAAATTTATATACTTCTAAGTTTTGAAACTATATTCACAAGTATAAAACAATAATAATTTTGTTATAATATAATTATTACTGATGATGAATAAATATTAATATAGTAAATAATTATTTAAAGATAGGAATGATGAAACTTTAAATAAATGCCAAATTGTGTTATAAAAAAACGGTTTAAAGAAGGTGTAAGATGATTTTTGTCTTGACATAGAATATAAAAATATATATACTTTGACTATCAAACTAGGTGAAAATTAAAGCAAAGGGAGAGGATAATTATGAAGTTACCTCCTTTAAAAATTGGAGAATTAATAGCAAAAATTCCTATAATTCAGGGCGGTATGGGTGTAGGGGTATCTCTTTCAAATCTATCATCAGCTGTTGCAAATGAAGGTGGAATTGGGATAATATCTACTGCTCAAATTGGATTTAATGAACAAGACTTTGCAACTAATGCAAAGGAAGCTAACAAAAGAGCACTAAGAAATCAAATTAGGCGTGCTAAAGAATTAAGTCCTAAGGGTATTATTGGGATAAACATTATGGTAGCTATGAATAATTATGATGAATTAACAAATGTTGCGCTAGAAGAAGGTATAGATTTAATAATATCTGGTGCAGGACTTGCACTTGATTTACCTAAATTAGCTAAAGGATATAAAACAAAACTTGCACCTGTAGTATCATCTGCAAAGGCAGCTACAGTTATATCGAAAATGTGGGATAGAAAAAATAATGTCGCAGCAGATTTAATTGTGGTTGAAGGGCCAGAGGCTGGAGGACATCTTGGTTTCTCTTTAGAATCGCTACTTGAGAAAAAAGCCCAAGATTTAAAGCAAATAGTTAAAGAAGTTATAGAAGCAATTAAGCCTTTTGAAGAAAAGTATAATAAAAAAATTCCTGTAGTAGCGGCTGGTGGAGTATATACTGGCAGTGATATTGCGGAATTAATGAAAATAGGTGCAGCTGGGGTACAAATGGCTACTAGATTTGTGGCGACGTATGAATGTGATGCTAGTTTAGCTTTTAAAATGGCATATATTAATTCAAAAAAAGAAGACATAAAGATAGTGAAAAGTCCTGTAGGCATGCCTGGAAGAGCGATTAACAATAATTTCATGAAAGATGTTGAGTTGAATGGATACAAAGTAAGCAAGTGTTATTTATGTATTAAGAAGTGTGATCCTAAGACTACACCTTATTGTATTACTGAAGCTCTTATACAAGCAGTAAAAGGAAACTTAGATAAAGGACTTATTTTTGTAGGAAGTAATGCCTATAGAGTAAAAAAAATTGTTTCAGTTAAAGAACTTATGATTGAATTAGTAGAAGAGGCTGAACGCGTTTTCTGATTTTATTGTGTAAACATTTAAACCTCATATTTGCAAAATATTGGTAAAAATATTGACAAATGACCATCCCACAGATATACTTTGATTATCAAAGTATATGAAAATCAAGGTATATTAAAATTAAAGTATATTAAAATTAAGGCTTGGGAAATGGTGATAAATATGAGGAAATCTGTTGGGGTTGTAAATGAACTTTTAGTAGAGACCTTTAGTGACATATCACAGATAGAACAGAAGGCACTCAAAGAAGGTATACTTAAAGATATATCTATAACAGAAATACATACTATTGCGGCAATAGGTATGTATAAGTACAGGACTATGTCACGAGTAGCTCAAGATCTTAGAATTACTGTAGGTACTCTTACAACAGCTATCAATAAACTACTAAGAAAAGGGTATGTTGATAGAAAAAGAGGGGAAGAAGACAGAAGATCAGTAATGATTGCACTTAATAGAAAAGGAAAGCTTGCGTATAGAATACATGAAAAATTTCATTCTCATATGGTACACGCAACTATAGATGGTTTAAACGCAGAAGAGGAAGAGATATTAATAAAATCTCTTGAAAAATTAAACAACTTCTTCAAAGATAAATATAGATTAGAAAGTAATTGAAGGGGGAAAATTAGGTAATGAATGAGGTACAAATAATTGGCACAGGAAGTTATGCTCCGCTAAATATAATGACTAATCATCAGTTATCAGAGATTGTAGATACTTCTGATGAATGGATATTTTCTATGACAGGTATAAAGCAGAGACATATTTCACAAGGTGAAAACACCTCAGACTTAGCCACAAAAGCGGCTCTTTCAGCTTTAAAAGATGCAAATGTTAATGCTGAAGATATAGATTTAATAATTGTCGCTAGCACATCACCAGATCAATTCGTACCAGCTACAGCATGCTTAGTTCAAGGAAACATTGGTGCGGTTAATGCTATGGCTTTTGATATATCAGCAGCTTGTACAGGCTTTATATTTGCTCTCAATATAGCAATGCAGTTTCTTAGGACAGGTCAGCGAAAAAGAGCATTGATTATAGGGGCTGAGGTTTTATCAAAAATTGTTGACTGGACAGATAGGAATACTTGCATACTTTTTGGAGATGGTGCAGGGGCAGCAGTACTTGAGGCAGGTAGTGTGCGAGGAATAATTTCTATAAATTCGGCTTCGCAAGGTCAAAAAGCACGATTTTTGACTTGTCCGACTGTAGATGTAAAAAACACATTCACAAAAGGAACTGAAAATTTTAAATCAACAATAAAAATGGATGGTAAAGAGATATTTAAGTTTGCAGTTAGAATTATTGCAAGTAGCATTAACAAAATATTAAAAGAAAATAATTACACGCTTGAGGATATTAAATATGTAGTGTGCCATCAAGCAAACTTTAGGATAATAGATTTTGTTGTTAGGAGACTTAAGGCTGATAAAAACAAATTCTTCGTTAATGTAGATGAATATGGTAATACATCATCAGCAAGTATAGCTATAGCAATGGATGAAATGAACAAAAAGAAGTTATTAGAAGTTGGAGATAAAATAATACTTGTTGGCTTTGGTGGTGGATTAACCTACGGAGCTTCATTAATAGAATGGACAATTAATAAATAAAATATTAGGAGGAATTAACAATGGTATTTGAAAAAGTAAAAAGTGTAATAGTTGAACAATTAGGAATAGATGAGGCAGAGGTTAAAATGGAGGCCAATTTCGCAGATGATTTAGGTGTAGATTCTCTTGAGATATTTGAAATCGTAATGTCACTTGAGGAAGCTTTTGATATTGAAATACCAAATGAGGATATAGAAAATATTAAAGACGTTAAGGGAATTGTTAAATATATAGAAGAAAAATTAAAATAAAAAAATTAAGAAGTTAGATGATTAAAGAGCTGAGATGCTAAGTAAATCAAAATTTACTTTCTTTCAGTATATTAAAAAAGTATATATTACATGTTGAGTAGTTGCAGTAATATATACTTTTTTTCCTATAATTATCTGACTTTAACTATTCTTTTAAGGAATCAAGGAGGAGTAAAATGTTTAATTCCGTATTTTTTAAAGAGTTAGGTGTGAAATATCCAATAATTCAAGGTGGAATGGCTTGGGTTGCAGATAGTAGCTTAGCATCTGCAGTATCTAATGCAGGTGGACTAGGAATAATTGCTGCAGCTAACGCACCAGCTGATTATATAAGAGATGAAATTAGAAAGGCAAAGAAATTAACAGATAAACCTTTTGGCGTGAATATAATGCTGTTAAGTGACAATGCTGAAGAAATTGCACAGCTTGTGTGTGAAGAAGGTGTTAAAGTTGTTACTACAGGGGCTGGTAACCCAGGTAAGTACATGGAGTTATGGAAGTCGCATGGGATTAAAGTAATGCCAGTTGTGGCATCTGTAGCGTTAGCTAGGCGTATGGAAAGAGCAGGAGCGGATGCTGTTGTTGCAGAAGGATGTGAATCTGGAGGACATATTGGAGAGCTTACAACCATGGCGCTTGTCCCACAAGTTGTTGATGCGGTTAGTATTCCAGTAATTGCGGCAGGCGGAATAGGCGATGGCCGTGGCGTCGCAGCAGCTTTCATGTTAGGAGTACAGGGAGTTCAGGTAGGAACAAGGTTTTTAGTGGCTACTGAATGTACAATACATGAAAATTACAAAAAAAAGATATTAGCTGCAAAGGATATTGATTCTGTGGTTACAGGAAGATCAACCGGTCATCCTATTAGGGTTTTAAAAAATAGGTTATCAAGACAATTTCAAAAGCTTGAAAAAGAGAATGCGTCTATAGAGGATTTAGAAGAACTTGGACGAGGATGTTTGCCAAAAGCAGTAAAAGAAGGCGACATAGTGATGGGATCTATTATGGCAGGCCAAATTGCAGGTCTTGTAAAAAAAGAGCAAAGTTGCAGTGAAATTATAGAAGAAATGTTCAAAGGTGCAGAAGAAGCTATTATAAAATTTAGATAAAAATAATATTATTATTTAATATATATATATGGAATTATTTAATTTTGTTTCATCAATGTGATGTTTTAAGGAGAGAAGTTATGAGTAAAATTGCTTTTATTTTTCCTGGACAGGGAGCCCAATATATTGGTATGGGCAAGGAATTATTTGATAATATAGATGTTTGTAAAAATATATTTAATATAGCAGATAAAGAACTTGATTTTGAATTAAGTAAACTTTGTTTTGACGGTACGGTTGAAGAATTAAATATAACAGAAAACACTCAACCAGCCATTTTAGCTACTAGTATAGCAGCGCTTATGGCATTAAAAGAGCGGGGCATAAAATGTGATGTAACTGCAGGCCTTAGTCTTGGAGAATACTCAGCACTTGTTTGTAGTGGAGTTATGGAATTTAAAGATGCTATAAAGATTGTTAAAAAACGTGGTAAGTATATGCAAGAAGCAGTGCCTGTAGGGATAGGGACTATGGCAGCAATTTTAGGACTTGAGGTTAATTTAGTTAAAGAAGCTTGTAATGAAGCTAGTGTTTCTGGAATTGTTGAAATCGCCAATTTAAATTGTCCTGGACAAGTAGTAATTGCCGGGGAAATAGCTGCAGTAGAACTTGCGTGTGAAAAAGCAAAGGAAAAAGGCGCAAGACGAGTTGTACTCTTGTCTGTAAGTGCACCTTTTCACTCATCTATGTTAAAACCAGCAGCTATTAAGTTAGAAACAGAACTTGAAAATATAGTTCTTAAGGATATTACTATTCCAGTAATGACAAATGTAAATGGTGATTATATAAAGAGTAAAGATGATGTTAAAGGTAATTTAAAACTGCAAGTTATGAATTCTGTTTTATGGGAAAAAATCATAAGAAATATGATAAAAGATGGTATTGATACTTTCATAGAAATAGGACCAGGTAAGGTACTTTGCGGATTTGTTAAGAAAATAGATAGAAAACTTACAGTGTTAAATGTAGAAGACATGGCATCTTTAAATAAAACAGTAGAATTTTTAAGAGAATAGAACTTATTAAGTAATGAAATTGCTTAATAAGTTAAGATATATGAAAGATGCAAAGGAGAACATGAAATTATGTTAAAAGGAAAAACAGCAGTAGTTACAGGAGCTAGTCGTGGCATAGGACGTGCAATAGCTATAAAGCTTGCAAAGCTTGGAGCAAATGTAGTTGTTAATTATAGAAAAAGCGAAGATGCAGTGTTAGATGTAGTAAAGGAAATAGAAGCTTTAGGAGTTAAGGCATTAGCGGTTAAAGCGGACATAAGTAGTTATAGTGATGTAGAGATTATGATGAAAAAATGCATTGAAAAATTTGGTTCTATAGATATATTAGTTAATAATGCTGGAATAACAAAAGATGGTCTTTTAATGAGAATGAAGGAAGAGGATTTTGATAGTGTTATAGACATTAATCTTAAGGGAGCTTTTAATTGTACAAAGCATGTATCAGCGATAATGCTAAAGCAAAGAAGTGGAAGAGTAATAAACATATCTTCAGTTACTGGTATTACGGGTAATGCAGGTCAAGTAAATTATTCTTCTGCTAAAGCAGGTATAATAGGCATGACAAAATCTGTGGCTAGAGAATTTGCAAGTCGTGGAGTTACTTGTAATGCAGTTGCTCCAGGGTTTATTCAAACAGATATGACTAATGCTTTGTCTATAAAGGTAAAGGATACTTTGATGAATACTATTCCACTTAAGAGACTGGGAACTCCAGACGACGTGGCAAATGTTGTAGCATTTTTAGCGTCTGAGGAAGCTTCATATATAACAGGTCAAGTTATAAATGTGGATGGCGGAATGGTAATGTAATGTCAAGTTAATTAATACAATCACTTTAAAAATGGTATATTTATCATAATATTTATTCCTATTTAATTTAGGTAATTTAGGTAATTTAACACCTAAGGGTGATTTAACATATAAATATGATGCACCACCTTAAGGTGATGATTAAAGGAGGATCTACTTTATGAAAAATAGAGTTGTTATTACAGGCATGGGAGCAGTTACTCCTATAGGAAATGATGTAAATAGTTTTTGGGACAATATAAAAAAAGGCACTTGTGGTGTAGATGTAATTAAATCATTTGATATTACTAACTTCAAATGCACGTTAGCTGCAGAGGTTAAGAATTTTGATGTAACAGTAGCATTAGATAAAAGAGAAGCTAGGAAAATGGATAAGTATTGTCAGTATGCAATGGTTGCAGCCAATGAAGCAATTAAAAATTCTGGCCTAGATTTAGAAGCTGAAAATAGAGAAAGAATAGATGTAATAGTTGGTTCAGGTATTGGTGGAATTGGTACTATTGAAAGAGAACATACAAAACTTATGGAAAAAGGACCAAGTAGGGTAACGCCTTATTTAATACCTATGATAATAGGGAATATGGCAGCTGGAAACATAGCAATAAAATATGGTGCTAAAGGCATGTGCTCAAGCGTTGTTACGGCTTGTGCTACAGGAACTAATGCAATAGGAGATTCTTTTCATCTAATTCAAGATGGAAGAGCAGATATAATAATAGCAGGAGGTGCAGAAGCATCGGTAAGTCCACTTGCCCAAGCAGGATTTGCACAGCTAACGGCTTTAAGCAAAAGCAAAGACCCTCTAAGAGCATCAATTCCTTTTGATAAAGAGCGAGATGGTTTTATTATGGGAGATGGTGCAGGTATAGTTATACTTGAATCTTTAGAGCATGCACAAAAAAGAAATGCTAAAATATATGCAGAGGTTAAGGGGTACGGAGCAACTTGTGATGCTTATCATATAACATCACCATCACCAGACGGTGAAGGTGCAGCAAGATCAATGGTAATGGCACTTAAAGATGGAGATATTAAGGCAGAAGAGATATCATACATTAATGCACATGGAACAAGTACTCCATATAATGATAAATTTGAAACTGTAGCTATAAAAGTTGCTTTTGGAGATTATGCATACAAAGTACCTATAAGTTCAACAAAATCGATGACAGGACATTTGCTTGGAGCATCAGGAGCAATAGAAGCAATAGTATGTGCAAAAGCGCTAGAAGAAGGTTTTATACCAGCGACGATAGGATACAAAGTACCAGATGAAGATTGTGATTTAGATTATGTTCCAAACATAGGTAGAAAAGAAGAACTTAAATATACGATGTCAAATTCTTTGGGATTTGGTGGGCACAATGCTACTATTATATTAAAGAAATGGGATGGTAGATAATTATGGATTATAAAAATATACAAGAGTTAATAAAGGCTGTTAGTGATTCTGAGGTTACTTGTTTTGAAATTGAAACAGAAGGCATTAGAATAAAAATGGAAAAGAAGAAGCAACAGGTAGTAGAAAGAATGCCTGAAAATAGCGGATATGTAGAAGCAGACACTCAAAAATCACGAGCTAAAGGAAATACAAATGATGTATATGTAGAAAAATTGCAAAGTGATATAGCAAGTACTATAAAAAATGAATCAAAGGCAATACCTGAGGAAAAATTATTTGTAGTTAAATCACCTATTGTTGGAACTATGTATTCTGCTCCGAGTGTTGATTCAAAGAACTTTGTAAAAGTTGGTTCTAAGGTTAAAAAAGGAGATACACTTTGTATTTTAGAAGCTATGAAGCTTATGAATGAAATCGAAAGTGAAGTAGATGGAGAAATTATGGAAGTATTAGTTGCTAATGAAGATATGGTAGAGTATGGTCAGCCATTATTTAAAATAAGTGAAAACTAGTGGATAGAAAGTAGTTTAAGACTATTATTTATCTAATGATTTAATTGTGTAAAAGTGGAGGAATTAATATGGAAGATAAAAAAGGAATTAGTTTAGACATAAAAGGAATTCAAAAGATTATTCCTCATAGATATCCATTTTTGTTTGTGGATAAAGTAGAGGAATTAGAACCAGGTAAAAGGGCTGTTGGGTATAAAAATATTACTATGAATGAGTATTTCTTTCAAGGACATTTTCCTACGGAGCCTATACTCCCAGGAGTAATTATCATTGAGGCTTTAGCACAGGTTGGAGCAGTAGCACTTTTAAGTATGGAAGAGTACAAAGGCAAAATCGCATATTTTGGGGGCATCAATAAAGCAAAATTTAAGAAAAAGGTTGTTCCAGGGGATGTACTTAAGCTTGAGGTAGAAATAATAAAGATGAAAGGTCCTGTTGGAATTGGACTAGGAATAGCTTCAGTAAATGGAGTAAAGGCAGCGCAAGCAGAAATTACGTTCGCTGTAGGTATATAGTACTTTAGTAAATAATTTTAAGTATGGGGAAGGTAAACAATATGTTTAAGAAGATATTAATTGCTAATAGAGGCGAGATAGCGGTAAGAATAATTCGGGCGTGTAATGAAATGGGTATTCAAACTGTGGCAGTATATTCTGAGGTAGATAAAGATGCCCTTCATACTCAATTGGCAGATGAAGCTGTATGTATTGGACCTGCTAAATCTAAGGACAGTTATTTAAATATGCAAAATATTTTAAGTGCTACAGTACTTACAGGTGCAGAGGCAATTCATCCTGGTTATGGATTTTTATCTGAGAATAGTAAGTTTGCACAAATGTGCGAGGAATGTGATATAAAATATATAGGTCCTGATTCACATAATATTGATAATATGGGAAATAAGTTAAAAGCAAGAGAGATGATGATAAAAGCTGGTGTACCAGTAGTTCCAGGTTCAGATGGAGAGATTGATTCTGAAGAAAAGGCTCTAAAGTCAGCACGCGACATCGGATACCCTATAATGATAAAGGCTTCAGCTGGAGGCGGTGGACGAGGCATAAGAGTTGTTAGCAAAGAAGAGGACCTTTTAGATGCCTATAACACTGCTAAAACAGAAGCGGAAACTGCTTTTGGCGATGGAACAATGTATATGGAAAAATTTATAGAGGAACCTAGACATATAGAATTTCAAATACTTGCAGACGAACATGGAAATGTGGTTCATCTTAATGAGCGAGATTGTTCAATTCAAAGACGAAATCAGAAGGTAATAGAAGAAGCTCCTGGAGCTATAATGACAGAAGAACTTAGAAAAAACATGGGTAGCGTTGCAGTTAAAGCAGCTAAATCTATTAATTATAAGAATGCTGGAACTATAGAGTTTTTACTCGATAAGTATGGTAAATATTATTTTATGGAAATGAATACGCGTATACAAGTTGAGCACCCAATAACAGAAATGATTACTGGGATAGATTTAGTTAAAGCTCAGATAAGAATTGCATCAGGCCAAGTTCTTCCATACAATCAAGAAGATATAAAAATTCAAGGTCATGCTATTGAATGTAGAATAAATGCAGAAAACCCTGATAAAAATTTCATGCCTTGCCCAGGTGTTATTAAATCACTTCATATTCCTGGTGGATATGGAATAAGAGTAGATAGTGCAGTATATCAAGGATATAAAATACCACCTACTTATGATTCTATGATAGGAAAACTTATTGTTCACGGTAAAAATAGAGATGAAGCGATACGTAAAATGAGAAGGGCACTTGGAGAGTTTATAATAGAAGGTGTTGATACTAATATAGATTTCCAATTTAAAATAGTAAATAATAAAAACTTTATAAAAGGTGATTTTGATACTAGCTTTATTAGCAAAGAATTTAAAAATATGTAAAAGTAGCTAGACACATACTGGAATTAATACACCAAAAGTTTTATACTATAAGTATGGTATTTATTATGGGCATTATAAATTATAGTTCCGGTATGCTTTAGAAAGGGGTAGCTATATGTTTGAGTTTAAACGTATATTTAAAAAGAGTAAATATATTGAGGTTAAAAATCCAGAAAATGAATATGGTGAGAAGAAACCTAATATCCCATCTGGTATGTGGGTTAAATGCAAGAATTGCGGCAAAATTCTTTATAAGAAGGACTTAGAGAATAGTATAATGACCTGCGATAATTGTAGAACACATTTCAGAATTGGTTGTAGAGAGAGAATAAATTATACAATAGATAAAGGGACTTTTTTAGAATATGATGAATTTATGACCTCAGATAACCCTATTAATTTTGAAGGATATAAAGAGAAACTTCAGGGAATGCAAGAGAAAACTTCATTAAATGAAGCTGTAATAACTGGCGAAGGAAAGATAAATGGGCAAGAAACGATAATTGCAGTTATGGATAGTAATTTTATGATGGGAAGTATGGGTAGTGTTGTAGGTGAGAAAATTACAAGGGCCATTGAAAAAGCAACAGAGTACAAAAAACCAATAATTATATTTACAGCATCAGGTGGTGCTAGGATGCAGGAAGGAATATTTTCATTAATGCAAATGGCTAAAACTAGTGCTGCTATTGCAAGACATAATGAAAGTGGTTATCTCTACATAACAGTTTTAACAGATCCAACGACAGGTGGAGTTACAGCAAGTTTTGCTATGCTTGGGGACATAATTCTTGCGGAACCGAATGCACTAATAGGTTTTGCAGGGAAAAGGGTTATAGAACAAACTTTAAAACAAGAATTGCCTGAAGGATTTCAAAGGGCAGAATTTTTGCTTAAAAAGGGTTTTATAGATAAAATAGTAGATAGAAAAGCTATGAAAGATACGTTAACGCAGATATTAAAAATTCATTCATAGTACTAAGAGAAAGACAAATGTAACAAGTAGGGAGTGAAATCTTATGGTAACTTTACCTTTTGAAAAGCACATGTATGAGTTAAAAAGTAAAATAGATGAATTAAAAAATTTAGCAATAGATCAGAATATGGATTTGGATAAAGAAATAAAACAGATGGAAGTTAAACTCTACAATATGCAAAAGGAAGCCTATAAAAATTTAACTGCTTGGGATAAAGTAAGTATTGCAAGGTTAGTTGAACGTCCTACTGCCCTAGATTATATTAATTTAATCTTTGATTCATTTATGGAGCTGCATGGAGATAGGTATTATGGAGATGATTCTGCCATTGTTGGTGGAATTGCGCTATTTAATGGTATACCTATAACTGTTATAGCTCAGCAGAAAGGAAATAATACCAAGGAGAATATTAAAAGAAACTTTGGTATGCCTAGTCCTGAGGGATATAGAAAAGCTTTAAGACTTATGAAACAGGCAGAAAAATTCAAAAGGCCGGTTATATGTTTTATAGATACTCCAGGTGCTTATTGTGGAATAGAGGCAGAAGAAAGAGGTCAAGGTGAGGCAATTGCTAGAAATCTTATGTACATGTCAACTTTAAAAACACCGATAATATCAATTATTATAGGAGAAGGTGGGAGTGGTGGGGCACTAGCAATGGCTGTAGCCGATGAGGTTTGGATGCTCGAGCATGCAGTTTATTCCATTTTATCACCCGAGGGGTTTGCTAGTATATTGTATAAAGATGCAAGTCTTGCTAAAAAGGCAGCAACCTCAATGAAAATGACAGCTCAGGATTTAATTAATTTTGGAGTAATAGATAGGATTATAAAAGAGCCACTAGGTGGTGCACATAAGAATGTAGATGAGATGGCATTAAGTATTAAACATAATTTGGAAGAATCTATTGGTAGATTAATACAGGAACCTGTAGAATCCTTACTTACCAAGAGATATTATAAATTTAGAAAAATTGGAAAGATTGTAGAATAATTCTCATATTAAGTTCTTAAGAAAAGTATATATGCTTTTCTTTTTTTGGTATTTATATTTACATATAAAGATCAATTGCAATAACAAGTTGAACCAATTTGTATTTATGACTTAAATCGTTGAATTTACTTATGCTGCATAAATTATATCTAATTGTGCTTCGAATAGATCTTCAGGAGT
>NZ_JAHLEC010000041.1 GCF_018861705.1 Clostridium psychrophilum
AAATAATTACTAAATTTACCATTGTTCGTGTTATGCAATGGTCTTTTTGTTATGCAATGAAATTAACAACTACTTTCGCAAATTTACACTTGACTTTAACTAGCTGGTCTAAGTTTTATATAAAGCTACCAGTTAATGCAATCTTTTAAAAATTTCCTACATACTATCTATTTAGAAAATGTTTCTATTTATTCCAGTTAAAACATTACCATATATTTTAAAATTATTCAATAATATCTTTATTATTACATAAATAGTTATTAGTTTGTGTACCAATTTATGTAGACTAATATTAGAAATTTAAAGACTGTGTTTACACAACGAGAACAAATATTTAACATGAGATATCCTGCATAACTTAATGATAGATTCTAAATCAGAAAAATTTAGTACCTTACTAACATGAGCAAATGGCGAATTTATTCAGTATTAAGTATGGATATATTACTAGGTTTACAGAATTGTATTATTAGAACCTATAATTCATATAACAAAGATTATTAATATTCTTCATAAAGCATGACGATTTATCCCCTCCCCTCACTTTTATCACTAATATCAACTCAATGTAGCATTTTAAGCTATGTATCAAATTCTCTATCACAAATTATCCATTTTATTGCAAAATTGTCTGTATTAATTCCATTTGATTTAATTAATGTTAAAATTTTCTTTGTCGGTGCAATTACGATACACGCATTTGTAACACTAGGTTACCGATGATTTGTAAAACTTTTGTCGTATGAAATATTTAAGGTCTCTTTCTATGGTGAACTATTTGATTTTCCACACTAAAAGATCAACTCATTTAAATCAATTTCAAGCACACTGTTTTTATCAAATGAACATTTATACCAATACATATAAATGCAAACCTTAAATCTAATATTCACCTTTTATTGATTTCCAAATTTGGCTTATACTCTCATTCTTAAATATCACTTTTCTTACCTCATATACCCTTTTTATTCTAATCAAAGCAATCAATAAATACTTTTCCTGCACCAACTTGTAAAATAAAAATCACTATAACAACTAATGTCATAGTGATTTTTTTTATTTCTTATCCTGTCTATAATCTGTCATATGTCGCTCGCTCCTTACAGCCATTCATTCTATAGTATCTTAATCATCATTAAATATAATATTACCTCAAGGTATCATCGTTCAGCTGTTAATCTCGCAATTACATATTTCTTCATAAAAAAAGAAATTACCATTGTTTTATATGATTTCACACTTTACTCTACTTCTGCTAAGTCCATTCTATCTTTCAAAAAATTAACGAAGTCTTCAAGATTATCAAACTCAACTATTATATATACATCATTTTCTACATCTTCTTGGTTTTTAAATAACTTAAAGCAACTATCGTTACAATTGCAAAACATATCACACGTAAATACCATTTGATAGAATTTATACTCTTCAAGACCACTAATATCATTAATATCTCTAGTTTGCATATTTTCTCTCATACAATTGCCCCCTATCTATAGCAATATTAGTATTACAGCTATTAATAAAAATACCATCATTGTTTTATACCTACAATATATCTTTATTGTTATTACCGAACTTTCCAATTTCCTTAGTTGTAAAATCCTTTATTACTTTTGTTATCAGTTTATTCTCTTTTTATACCTCTTGTGCTAATGTTATAGAAATATTTAATTTGAGTAATGCTTATTTCAGTAGCCTTTTAAGGGTATAGTCTACGACTGAACAAAAAAAATAAAACAGACTGGCTAAACTACACCAGTCCGTTATTATTTTCATATATTTTTTTAATTAAAGGGGGACTCCAATTAAAAAATCAATCACTAACTAGCTACTTACTATATGTTCATAGTAACAAGTAACTGTGTCAATATAATGTCGGAAATAACAATAAGTTGTAAATTAAAAAGAAATTAAGTTTTTTGACTCAATACTTGTTACTCAAAAATTTATAAATTTTTGAGTATTAGCCCTTCATTAACTAATTTCTTTAAGTAATCATTTATTTCATCAACGGTTATCTTGTTTTAAATAACCCCCTTATATGAATATCGCCTGTCGTGGTAATCCCATTCATTTTTGTTTTAATAAATTGCATTATCCTTTTTCTTATCTTTATTGTTTATTTTTTCGAAATTAGAGCATTGTTATATAAAATATCAGTATCAAATTTACGTGTAACATCTCCCTCAAACTTAATTTCTAAGTCTTTACTAGTAATTGAAACTACAACTCCACTTCCAAAGCTTTTATGAAGCACCTCGTCCCCTTCTTTAAAAGGTAAATCAGAGTCACTAACCCCTAAGATTTTGCATTCTTTAATAAATCGTGAGGTAACTTTTGCTTTTCCTTTTACATTTTTGCAAATGCATAACCAAACATTATCTATGGCCCTTGTAATTCCTACATAAAATAATCTTCGCTCTTCCTCTAAGTTATTATCTATGCTATTTATATGAGGGATATTTTCTTCATTACAATTAATTATAAAAACATTTTTAAACTCCATACCTTTTACTCCATGAATTGTACTAAGTATTACAGCATCCTCATCCATATTCTTCTTATGTTTACTAATTTCTTCTTTAACCTGGTCGACATGGGCCAAAAAAGCAATAATTGAACTATAACCTTCTGTCGATTGTTTAAACTCATCAATAACGTCTTCCATCTCTTCTAAATCAATTTTAAATTTAGAACAATATTCCTTGATATAATCATGATATCCTATATTCTCAACTAAATGATTTATGGCATTGTCTAAAGAAACTTTATTTAGAAAGTGTATATTTCTCTCAAGCTTATCAAGCATCTTCATTTGAAAAACAGGAATACCTTCAATATCCTTTACCATTTCAAAACAGTCTTCTTTTACATAGTTTCTCTTTAATTTTTCCAAATTTAATTTACTTATATATCTAAATGGCTTATTAATTATTCTAATAAAACTTTCTTTATCACTATCATCAATGCTTAATTTTAAATAAGCAATTATATCTTTACAGATAAAATGTTGAAAGAAATCATATTCCTTATCTAAAAGCTTAAAAGGTATCCTCTTTTTTATAAATACATCAATTAAACTTCTACACTCTACGTTTGTTCTATATAATATTGCATTATCAGCAAATTTTTTTTCATCATCTTCATTATATCTTTGAATAATGCAGCTAATTTCATCTGCTTGAGAATTTTCATTTATATTATTAAGAACTTTAACAATGCCATCTTGCTCTTTATGTGCAATTATTTGTTTCTCATTTCTCATACTATTGTTCTTAATAACATTCATTGATATTTCTACTATATTCTTTGGGCATCTATAATTAGTAGAAAGCGGTATTATCTCCCCACCGTTAAAATGCTCAGGAAACTTCACCATGCATTCAGGATTAGATCCTCTAAACCCATAAATACATTGATCCTCATCCCCTACTGCAAAAATTGAATTTCCTTCATTTAAAAGTTTTAGTATTTCAACTTGCATTGCATCACAATCTTGAAATTCATCTACTAAAATATGTTTAAATAATTTTTTGTAACCTTGAAGTATTTTGTAATTTTTTATAAACAAATCTCTACATCCTATTTGAAGGTCATCAAAATCAAACAGATTATTTTCTTTCCTATATTGTTCATATATATTATATGCTGCTGTAAATATTCCTTTATCAATACTTGATACAAAATTTTCTAATAATTCACCACTTGTTTTAAATACAGAAATATTATTTATAACTTCCTTTACCTTTTCATCTCCTACCTCATCTAAATAGGACATTAATACATTTTTTATAAGTTTATAGACTTCAAGTGTATTAATTATATTTATCTGGCCATAATAATTTTTAAGAATTTTATAAAACAAGCCATGAAATGTTCCAAAGAATGGAACTCTGTCTTTTCCATTAATAGCAATATATCTATTTTTCATATTAATAGATGCAGCCCTTGTAAACGTGATTACAATAATATTTTTAGGCATTACATTTTGCTCATTTATTAAATGAACTAACCTATTAACAATTACTACCGTTTTGCCACTACCTGGACCTGATGTAACCAATAAATTTCTACTAGAGGAAAAAACCGCAACTCTTTGTTCTTTACTTAATTTTGAACTTATTCGGCTTTTGTTTTCTTTTTTATTTGTACTTTGTCTTGTCTCCATTCTCATCCACCTACTTTTGTCTGACAAATTATTTTTAAACCTTGATTACTATTGTAATATTCCTATTGTTACTTTAAACTGTAAATGTGTTATAACTCTATTATATACTTTTATCAAATTTCAAAGGGGAATAAATTATGATATATTCAAAAGATTTTAATATGAGGAATGAAAGAAATCTAACAATGCTTGTAGATTTTTATGAATTAACTATGGCAAACGGCTATCTTGATAACAATGTTCAAGACAAAGTTGCCTACTTTGATATGTTTTTCAGGCGAATACCTGACAGTGGCGGATATTGCATTATGGGTGGAGTACAACAATTAATTGAATATCTTTCAAATTTGAAATTTTCTGATGATGATATATCCTATTTAAAGAATAAAGGTATTTTTTCAGAGATTTTTATTGATTACTTAAAAACTTTTAAATTTTCTTGTGATGTTTGGGCAGTACCTGAAGGTTATCCTGTTTTTCCTGGAGAACCATTGGTTATAGTCAAAGGACCCATCATCCAAGCTCAATTTATTGAAACAATGGTACTACTTACAATAAATCATCAAACCCTAATAGCTACTAAATCAAGTAGGATATGTAGAGCCGCCAAAGGTAGACCAGTTATGGAATTCGGTTCAAGACGTGCTCAAGGTTACGATGGTGCTGTATATGGTGCTCGTGCTGCCGTTATCGGTGGTTGTGCTGGTACAGCCTGCACAATATCCGAACAAATGTTTAATATTCCAGTACTCGGAACTATGGCGCATAGTTGGGTTCAACTTTTTGATACTGAATATGATGCTTTTAAAGCTTGGGCTATAACTTACCCTGATAACTGCGTACTTCTTATAGATACTTATAACGTACTACGCTCAGGTATTCTAAATGCCATAAAAGTATTTGATGACATACTAAAACCTATTGGCAAGAGACCTAAGGGAATACGTATCGACAGTGGTGACATAACATATCTAACTAAACAAGTTAGACTAATCCTAGATAATGCTGGCTATTCAGATGTTAAAATTACCGTATCTAACTCACTTGATGAATACATAATAAGAGGTGTACTAGAAAACGGAGCGCAAATTGATAATTTTGGTGTCGGTGAAAGGCTTATTACAGCAAGATCAGAACCAGTATTTGGCGGTGTTTATAAACTTGTTGCTGTAGAAAACGATGGAAAAATAGTACCAAAAATTAAAATTAGTGAAAACGCAGAAAAAATAATTAATCCTGCTTTCAAAAAATTATATAGAATTTTTGATAGAACAACAAATAAGGCTATTGCAGATTTGATCACGTTAAATGATGAAGTGATTGATGAAAGCAAATCGCTTGAAATATTTAATCCAATTTATACTTGGAAAAAGAAAAATCTAAAAAACTACTATATAAAAGACCTTATGGTTAAACTATTTGAGAATGGTAAACAAATTTATGAATCTCCATCAGTTATGGAAATAAAAGCATTCTCTGCGCAAGAAGTTTCTAAATTGTGGAGTGAAGTTTTAAGATTTGACAATCCACATGCATATTCTGTGGATTTATCTTCGAAATTATGGAACTTAAAACAAGATTTATTAAATCATTATTCTGAAATGCTTTAATAATATTATTATAAAATTTCTTATATCCAAAAGAAATATTAGGAGGACTTATGGAAAATCCTTTAAAAATCAAACTTTCAAAAGTTGCTCTAATTGAGCTTATAGAAATGATTAAACTCGATGAAACACATGATAGCGTAAGATTCGTATACGTAAGCGGTTGTTGCAAAACTGCAAAAGTTGATATTTACTTAGATAATTTTAAAACTGGAGACATCAAAAATAATATTAATGATTTATTGATATTATATGATGAAACTCTTTTAGAAAACATTAATGAAATCACAATAGCCTATAAAGATGCTAGATTTTGGATTAAGACTTTACCTTCTTCAAATAGCAAAAAGAATTGTTCAAACCATTGTAGCACCTCATGCAATGGTTGCTCTGGGCATTGTGATTCTCATTAAATACATGAAGGCCCAAAAATGCTAACCAATTTATTGGTTAGCATTTTTTAATTTAAACCCATTAAACAATGAATATTAAATTAACGAATTTATTTTATATTTAAAAACCTATACATCCATCGGTGGGTTATCAACTCTTGAAAATAAATTATTTACTTCTGGATCACTATGTTCTTCATTAAACTTTGGAAACCAAATTGCAATTTCACGTTCTGCACTCTCTACACAATCAGACGCATGAACTAAATTTTGGGTTTTGTCTATTGCAAATCGTCCTCTTATACTACTAAGTTCTGCTTTTACAGGATCCTTATCACCATTGATTTTTCTTACTACATCAATAGCTCTGTTTCCTGATAAAACCATAGCGCAAATTTTACCTTTACTAATATAACTTATTAACTCCTCAAAATATGGTTTTTCTGCGTGTTCACTATAATGTTTCTCTGCCTCCGCTCTTGTTGCCGTAAGTATTTTGAATTCCACAATTACTAGTGCTTTTTCCTCATAACGATTAATAATTCTTCCAATTAATCCACGCTTAACCCCATCAGGTTTAATTAATACTAATGTTCTCTCCATCTAAATTCACTCCCTTGCTTTCGATTAATTACAATACATGATATACATGATATTTATAATTATATCCTATATTTGCATATTATACACGTTTACATAGAAAAAATGCTATATATATTTGTCTTTATATAGCATTCTTAGTGGAGATGATTTATCTTCGCCAAAAAAATCATAATTAAAAACATTATCAATATTTAAAGGTTTACAGTTCTGTAACTCAACAAATGGACACTCTCCTGCACTATCATGCCACTTATGCAAATCACACTCCTTAAAACATTCTACATTCTCTTCCGTAGTTGATAAAAAAGGACATTGCATCACATCATCACTCCTCTCCCATATTTTGTTATTTAATTAATATTATTACTTTGATAACATTATAAAACATTTCAATGATAAATAAAAGTGTTTTCTAAAATTTCCCATGTAAATTTTAGAAAACAACTAATTATTGAAATGTTTAACTTCATTTTTTTAATATTGTATATAAACTATATAGTGATATAATCACTATACTAAGGGTCTAATAATTAAGTACTTACTTATTAGTAACTTAGCATATATTTTGTTACTTAGTATATTAATTACCAATTTATCGTTAAATTTATGTTTAATTCAAATAATTAATAACTATTATTAGATTATGAAAATACTAGGAGGTATTATGAGAGATAAAATCATGAAAATAAACAATAAAGAATATAGCTGTGCTATAGAGTTAACTCTTGATATAATTGGTGGTAAATGGAAACCTCTGATTCTTTGGAAATTAGCCCAAAATGGCATATTAAGATTTAGTGAACTTAAAAGATCTATGTGTGGAATAACACAAAAAATGTTAACACAACAACTTAGAGAATTGGAAGCATACGAAATGGTTAACAGAAAAGTATATGCAGAAGTTCCACCTAAAGTAGAATATTCTTTAACAAAACAAGGTAAAAGTATAATGCCTCTATTAGATGTTATGACTAAGTGGGGAACAGATTATTATGAGGGCGTTATTTCTACTAAAAAAGAATAGTGTTAGATTTTAACTTTTAGGACATATTAATTATATACTAAAAGGAGTGATTTTTTTGAATATAACTAGTATTTCCTTATCCTATTTGCTTTTGTTAATTTCTGTAGTTGAGTTTATAGTTTTTATGTATTATAAATTTTTAGTGATTAGTACAGACCCTAAAAATAAAAAAAGGAATAAAATTATCGGTTCAATGAAAGACCCCGATCATTGGAGACAAAGAAATAATATTATAGCTTTTATTTCTTTATTTTGGTCATTAGTTTCTATAATTTCTTTTATTTATCTGAAATTTTACTACACTTTGGGGTTAACTTCAATTATATATTTATTTATTTATGTAGTTCTTATTGTACTAAGTGTTACATTCTTTATTAAAAAAAACAAACTCATCCGTGGTAAATAATATATCTATATAAATAGTAATAATTTATTATTACTATTTTTTAATATATCAATAATTTAAATATTGTTTTTATTTTTTAAAACATCAATAAAGCTTTTAATAATCTGGGCAGTGAAACCCCATATTATGTAGTCATTATACTCATAAAAATACTGATTTAAGTACCCTTTTCTAAATTTATAGTTCTTTCCCCCATTAATTAAATTAAACGGAAATTCTTCTTGATTTATTGGTCCTATCTCCATTTTATAAAGTAATGGCTCATTATTCAAAAAGAATTTTAAAGGGACTTTAAATATAGTCTCCACTTCATCCTCACTTGGATTAATATAACCATGTTTTATCATCCCCACAAAAGCATACAATCTATTCCCATAAGGACTTATATAATAATCCATATCTCCTATAACCTCTAACTGATCTCGCTTCAAATTTAATTCTTCCATTGTTTCTCTAATAGAAGCTTGCTTTGGATTTTCATCTACCTCTACTCTTCCTCCCGGCAAACAAACATCACCTGGTTGGCTTCTTAATTTATGTGCTCGCACTTCAAATATAATGGATAATTCATCTGAATCTCGCGCAAGTAATATCATAACTGCACTTTCATCAAATTTTCCTATTACCTTAGACTTCCTATTATTAAATACTTGTTTTATGTTGTTTATCAATGTTATTCACCACCAAATTTATTATTAAATCATCTCCTGCGGAGCTGCAATATTAACAACTTTGGAAGCAGATTTAGACTGCCACCAAAGCAATTTTCCTAGGCTAGACAACTGCCACTTATAGAAGATGGCAGACTTGAAGCTTCCAAAATGTTGTTAAAATAATAATATCACAATAGAATATTAAATACATCATATAAATATATTTACCTAGACTGAATACTAATACTCCTTCTTGCAAATAATTCAATTATACAAATTTTCAATTTATTAGTGTTAGAAATTTTTTTTCATAGCAAAATCTAATCTTATAATATAGTTTAAACTTTCATAAAAAATAATGAACCTTGTCCTTGATAAATTAAAATGATATACTTATGTATGTATTTATCACTAAGCAAATAAAAAATTTAACTATAATGGAGAGATGAAAATTGAAAAGAAGAAAAGGACTTTTTTTATTGGCACTAGCATTCACAGCTATCTTTTCTACAACTGTATTTGCTGACGTAAAACCACCAGACTTAATTGGTAAAGCTGCTATTTCTGTAGATATGGATACTAATGAAATTATTTACACTAAAAACATTGATAATAAGATGTACCCTGCAAGTATTACAAAACTTGTTACAGCATTATTACTTGCTGAAAATAGAAAATCAACAGATGACTTGGTCTATACAAAAAATGCAAAAAGTCAACCACCATACTCTTATAATTTAAATGTTCAACCCATAGCAATCGGCGATACAATGTCAGCTGATAACGTAATGGATGGACTTCTTCTTTATTCTGGAAATGACATTGCCTATATGGTTGCTGATGGCGTTGGCTCAAATCCAGTTAATTTTGCTAAAATGATGAATTCCAAAGCCGCTAAACTAGGAATGAAAAATTCTCATTTTGTAACTCCTAATGGAGTAAATGATACTAATTATACAACTCCTTATGACTTATCTCTTTTAGGCATTGCTGCTTTTAAAAATGATCGAGTTAGGGAATCAATGGGTAAAAAAACAAGTTTAATAAAATCTACTAATGGTGCACCTGCAACCGTTTCAAACAGGAATAAACTCCTTGGCACAGATGGTAACATAGGTGGTAAAACTGGATATACATCGAAAGCTGGAAGATGTTTACTTTCTATATATGAACGTAACGGTCGACATATTATAGGTGTTGTTATGGATTCTGAATATAACCTACCAAAAGATACAAAAGTCTTTGAAGATATGACAGAATTGATTAACTTTAGTTATGCTACTAAAAAGAAAGTACTACATAAAAAAAATACTTCGATTAAAACAATTTCTGTACCATATAAAGTGCTTCCATTCATAGGGCCAGAAAAAACAGTTACTATTCCCCTAGAATCAAAAGAAGATGTGACGACTTATAATAATGATTTAAAACCATTAATTTCTCTTAAAGTTGATGGTATAAAACCATGGAAGCTTAATAAAGATACCTCCGTTGGAACTATAAATATAAAACAAAAGAACTCAGGAAAAAGTTATAAATTATATCCAATGATTTCGAAATCTACACTTATTAAAGATAATATAATTATATATGCAGCCGCTATAATTGTATTAATTTTAGTAATAGGATTAATTATGTTCTTAATTAATAAAATTAATAAACGTAGAAATCATCGTGGTAGAAGAATAAGATTTTAATGACATTTCATAAGAAGTTTTAACAATTATTCATGAAAATATAAAATGGACTATATTAACTTTAAGTTAATATAGTCCATTTTATATTTTACTTAAATTTTATTTCTAATATGCAATTCCTTTAATATACTATAATATTGGGATATTTTAAAATAAATACAAAGTTAATTAATATACCATCATATTTAAATATAGTTTTAAATTTTAGTATTGTTAACATATCCTTTTTAGAGTATCATATTATGTAATTCCAATATTTGCATATATGTATTAATTTTCATAAAAAAATACACGTAATTACACATGGAGGTGCCAAATTGAAAAAAGAATTTTCACTAAGTAATGATAAAGTAATGATAAATTTCACTGCAAAATACTGTAATACTCCTGTCCAATTATTAGAAAGTGATGGTTTTCGAAGAGTTCTTAATGCTTATATAAAAAAAATAAAAAAGAAAAAATCACATATATATATGAATCTAATTCAAAATACACACATAGACAATGAAGATCTAGATGTTGTCATTATACATTTGTTTAAACTCCTATCTATATTAAATCTAAACGAAATTATAAATTTAAATACTAGATATAATTCACTTATTGACAGAAAAAATAATTTTATTGATTTTATTGAAGATTTTTATTCGTTTTGGAGAAAGCTTGAAAGGTACACAATAATCCACAATAATAAAATTAATGAGGGTTTAGAAAAAACAAGTTTTGTTGAAGCCAATAATTATTTTTCAATGCTTATACTTCATTTGTATAGAAAAATCGAAGAAAATGTTGTTGGTAATAAACCTAAGGTTTACAGACAACTCCCTGCAGGTGGTAACGCAGGCTTAATTGTTAACAATACAAATTGGCCAATGCCTTCTGGATATAATAAATTAAAAAATGTCCCCTTTATCGATGCTATAATACTAGATTTACCTTATATTAGCTACCCTAAAAAAAATACTCGAGATGGAGTTTTTGATGAATGTTTCGAAAACCCATTAGAAAATTGTACTATAAATATAGACCATTGGTTTTGTTATCCAGCTAAAGTCGGTACATTACTTGCATTCATTTATGTTCACAGAGATTTTATGGCTCATGCAATAACTCTATGCAACTTATTTGAAATGGCAAAAGAGGAAGAATACTGTGATATTAAACCGGATATAGTTTTTGTATTTGGTGCTAAAGATACATTCTCTAAGGTCAGAACAATATTCTATGATGATGTTGATAATAATATTATGCTTGGCTATATAAGTTATGGCGACGAGATTGATTATTTTGGATATGTAAAAAAAATGACACTAACACTTCATAACCTAATAATGATTAAAAGAGGTTCACTCCCAATTCATGGTGCAATGGTAAACATTATTATGAATAATGGTAACAGTGCAAACGTTGTAATTATGGGTGATAGTGGTGCTGGTAAATCTGAAAGTCTTGAGGCTTTTAGAAGTTTAAGTGAAGATTATATTAGTGATATGACAATAGTCTTTGATGACATGGGTTATCTGACTCTAAGTGCTGGTTCAAAGCCACTAGCCTTTGGAACTGAAATTGGAGCTTTCGTAAGACTAGATGATTTGGATGCAGGTTATGCTTTCAAAGAAATTGATAGAAGTATATTTATGAACCCCGATAAAATCAATGCAAGACTCGTTATGCCTGTAGCAAATTATAAAGATATTATTAAAGGATTTCCTATAGATTTGTTCCTTTATGCAAATAATTATGAAGAAGTGAAAAATGGATTAGAAGAAATTACTTTCTTTAAAAATCCCACAGATGCCATTAATGTATGTAAAAAGGGAGCAAGAATGGCTAAGGGTACTACAACCGAATTAGGTCTAGTAACTTCTTACTTTGCAAATCCTTTTGGCCCTGTGCAAAAGCAAGGATTAGTAAATGTGCTCATTGATAAATATTTTGATGAATTCTTTAAAACAGGAGTGAAAGTTGGTCAAATTAGAACCTCCTTAGGTGTCATTGGGCAAGAAAAAAATGGACCTAAAAACGCAGCTAAAAAGTTGTTTAATCTAATTATAAAATAGAATAATTACCTTATTAAATCATCTCCTGGGTCGCTGCAATATTAACAACTTTGGAAGCAGATTTAGACTGCCACCAAAGCAATTTTCCTAGGCTAGACAACTGCCACTTATAGAAGATGGCAGACTTGAAGCTTCCAAAATGTTGTTAAAATAATAAAGAAAAGTCCTCCATTTTATAAGAAGGACTTTCCTTTATTATGTAATTAATTCATAAGCAATATCACACCTTAGCTTTGGAATTTTCATAAAATCCACTTGCCGCATCAAATTTACTCTTAAGTCTCAAACCATTTTTAAGCTGAAGTACCCTATCTATATTTTTAACTATATAATTTTCAAGCTTATCCATATATATAGTTCCTGCTATTTCACTTTGAGTAACCATTGTTAACCCTTTTTCCCAACTAGCCGTTAGTTCTGGATTTAATAATGTAGGAATAGAATTTTTCACTACATCATAAATAATTTCACCAAGGAGAGCTGGCATAACCACTTGAGTTTTATTATTAGATTTAATATATCCTATTTTCTCAAGTTTTGTTAATATTCCAGAGCGTGTAGCACTAGTGCCAATTCCTGAGCCCTTTATATGTTCCCTTAGTTCTTCATCTTCAATAAGCTTACCTGCATTCTCCATAGCTATTATAATGGAACCTGTAGTAAATCTTTTAGGAGGAGAAGTTTTACCTTCTTTTACAACTAAATCTTCAAGTTTTACACTTTGACCTTTTTTTAAAAAGCTCAAGAATTTCATATCTGTACCTTCACGATCATTACTATCATTAAATGGTTTTAAAACCTCCAAATAACCAAGTTCTGTACAAACCTTATCTGATGTGAAAAATCTTTCAGTATCAATCTTTGTAACAACAGATACTTTGCTATAAACAGCTGGTGGATAAAATATTGCTAAAAACCGTCGTAGCACTAAATTATATATTTTCTTTGGTGTTTCCTTTAATGCTGAATAGTTTTGAAGTCCTTCACCTGTTGGTATAATAGCATAATGATCCGTTACTTTGCTATCATCAACATACTTTGTTTTAATTATATTTGTGTACCATTTTTTTTCTATTATATGCTGTGCTATATTTTTAATCTCTGTATTACCATTTAACCTTGTTAACTTTTTTATATTACTATCTATTTCCTTTGCTATTGCTGTTGACAATACCCTAGCATCTGTTCTTGGATATGTAAGCATTTTTTTTTCATATAATGCTTGAATATGCCCAAGTGTTTGTTCTGGATTTATTTTAAATTTTTTAGAACACTCATTTTGTATCTCAGCTAAGTTAAAAAGCAATGGAGCATTCTTATTTTCTTTTTTCTTTGTAATTGTTTCAACATACGCATTACCTTTTGTTTCATTGCCATCCATACTAGACTCTCTTAGTTCCCCTATTAACTTCTCTGCCGTTTCCTTAGTCTTAAACCCACCCTCATTATAAAGCATAGGTGACTCAAAATACTTAGAACCTTCTACTGCTCTCCATTCTCCTTCATAATTAGAACCTTCTTCTACATTAAAGCCTCCAATAATCTTATAAAAAGGAGTAACTGTGAACTCACGAACTTCTCTTTCCCTTTGAACTACCATCCCAAGCACACAAGACATTACTCTTCCTACAGCTATAACTATATAATTTTTTCCAAGATAATTGCTTACAACTTTTCCGTAAACTAGACTTAGGAGTCTTGAAAAATTAATTCCCATTAGATAATCTTCTTTTGCTCTTAAATAAGCTGCTTCTGCTAAATTATCATATTCGCTCAAATCCTTTGCCTCTTTAACACCTCGAATTATCTCTGCTTCTGTTTGTGAATCTATCCACACTCTTATCTTTTGCTTGTTAGGTTTACCTGACATAGCATCAACTAGTCTATATATATATTCGCCCTCTCTTCCTGAATCTGTACAAACATATATTCTATCTATGTCTTCACGAACTAATTGACTTTTAACTATATCAAATTGTTTTCTAACACCTTCTATAACTTCATATTTATATACTTCAGGTAAAAATGGCAAAGTATTTAAAGACCACTTTTTCAATTTCTCATCATATTTTTCAGGATAACTCATAGTAACAAGGTGTCCAACGCACCATGTTACTACGGCTTTGTCCGACTCTATATATCCATTCATCTTTTTACCATTTATCTTTAATGCTTTGGCAAACTCCGCAGCAACACTTGGTTTCTCTGTAATAAATAATGCCTTACTAATAATTACCACTCCACTTTCCATTAATTTGTATAAATAAACTTCGAAATACAGATCTCTAATAATTCTTTAAGCAATCTATTATACCATTTTTTATACACCTATTTCAAAGAAGTTAAAATGCATTAAAGTTCTTTTAGATATTTCAATAAGTCTCCACCTAATGTTTTTGTGAATTTGCCCTTCTCTAATTTAAAATACTGAGACTTAGAAGATAATGCAATTATTAGCTCTATTAAAGTGGAATGACATGTAAGTACAAAAATTTGATGTGTCTTTGAAAGTTCAACTATTGCCTTTACTGTATTTCGTGTATGTGCAATATCAAAGTTAACAAAGGAATCATCCAATATTACAGGTAAACTTGGCTTTATTTCCTTTATCCTGCTCATACGAACTGCCAAAAATAGTTGTTCTTTTGTGCCCCTGCTTAATTCTTCTGAACTTTCTTTAATACTGTCATCTTGTAATTTTGTTCTAAAATCTCCCTGCATTAAATTATCTGGTGGCATAATGTTTTTATATTCTCCAGATGTAATATCACTTAAGATATCACTAGCTCCTTTCAATAACTTATCCTTAGTATTTTCTAAAAATCTTTCTCTAATTTTTTCAAGCAATAGTGCTGCTGTATTATAAATAGCATATTTTTCTGCAAGTGTTCTTAACTGAGTTCTTGCCTGTCTAATCGCTTTCTCATGTTTTACTAATGTCTCGTCAGAATTCAACCTTTTAATTTCATCTTTTAATGTTTGTTTTTCATTTTTTAAGATATCTAATTGCAATATTAATTTTTTATTTTTAGCACATGCTAAATCATAATCGCAATTGATTTCATCGCCACTAATATATCCATCATATAAATCATGTATAATTTTAAGTAATGCTACATCACCAATTGGAACAAGTTCTTCTTTCATATCACATATTATTTCTTTTATACGCTTACTTTTTATACCTTGTAATAATTGATTTTGATTAATTTTAAGTTCATTTTTCTGATTCATGTATTTTATATATTGGGTTCCCTTATTAATATACTTTTCAATATCTAACATTATATCTTCTGAATTATTATCACAAAGGAATTCTTGTATTTCTTCCACTAATGTGTTTAACTTTGAGTAACTCATATCAGCCTTTTCTACTAACATCAAATACTTATATAGGGTTTCTACCTTTAGTAGTATATCATTGCATCTGTTTTCAATATTATCTAAACTTATTTTATCTAATTGTTTAGCAAATATATATGTGAATTTATTAAGTACTTTACTAATGCTATCTAAAGGTTCACAAAGAGAATTAAACTGATTACTTAGCTTTTTCTTTAATAAATTGCAATCAAATATTTCATCCTTTAAATAAGCTACTGTTTTATAAGAATCTTTAATTCCATATTCTGAAACTCTTCCGTCGAGTTTTAGAATATCCCTATATTCGTCCATTATATTGTATGAATTTTTCAATTTTTTTTCTATACCTTTTAACTCCTCAATACTTTTACAACAATTTACATGAGTATTAATTATTTGCTGTTTAATTTCAACATTTCTATTTATAATTAATTTACTTTTTGAGTGATTTATATACAAATATAATACTGTTCCAATTGCACCAATTATTATTAATGAACATCCAAGCATCTTATTAATAAAAAACAAACCCAAACCAATAATTACAAAAAACAAATCAAAGTAAAAATACTTTTTTATGTATTCTGCTGAATCATAAGGTAATATTTGCTTTTCCAAAATTTCTTGTTGAATTTTGTATTCTTCTATTTTTTTATCCAAATTAGTCTTTAAATCTTTATTTTCTCTAAACTTTTCAATGTTTTGAGTTAAAATTGTTTGTTGCACTTCATTACAGTTTATCTCTGCAATATCATCGAAAGTAACCCAATTTTCATTAGCTCTTCTTATTTTACTCATTAATAATCCACTTTTCTCATAATATTCATCTTTTACAAATATTAAATTCTTACACATCTCTTTAAGACCCGATATTCCACTATAAAAGCTAATAATTTCAACTTTGCTACCTACTAGCAACATTTTTATGAATTTGTCTTTTGTTTTATCATTAGTAAATTCATAACTGTCATTTTTATATCGCTCTAGCTCCTTAATATATTGATTTTTTAATAACTTGGCTTTTTCTATATTGTATTCTTTGATATCACCATCATTAAAAAAATACGTTTTAATATTTGCTAGCATTTTTTCTCCGTTTTCATTAATATTATAATTATGTTTTAAAAATTCTAATTTAATTATATTATTACTATTGATTAAAAGTTCATTCTCCTTTGAACTTATATTACTTTCAAGAAGTACCAAATTATTTTTCTTTAAAGAAAAAGTACCTAATTGCTTTATAGATTTTTTTCTTTCCTCTACACTTTTTCTAATGTTTTCTGTATATGGCTTAAACATCTTAGTAGATGGATTTCCCCTAGTGCCACCAATTACACTCGCTTTTTCTCTTAATTCTTTAGCAATAGATGGTATTTTTACAATGTGTTTAAATCCCGCTCCTAGTAACATGGACTGTAAATTACTATCTTCCTTGTCAGTATTCTTATTAAGTTCATCAAGGCTTATGGTAAACAGTTCTCTGTAAGTTGCTTTATCAATGTTGTACAATCCATTGTGATCATTACTTTCTGCTTGATTATTGTAAACTATCTCAGGATTACTAAACCCTTTTAGTTTCACAGAGGCAATGACTCCATCCTCCTTTTGTAAATCACATCTAACATCATATTGGAATTTAGAAGGTGGCAAATCTTTACTCTTTGAAAATCCAAAGGGAATGTTTCTAAGTACCTGCATTAAGCTGGTTTTTCCGGATCTGTTTGCTCCGCCAATAACTATTATTTTGTCTCCTAGGTCTTTTAATTTTTCACCTTGAAATACTCCGAAATCTCTAATATCCAGCTCAGTTATTTTCAAATTTTCACCCCCTACATTATTTCTAAAGCCTCTGCTAATTTTTCAATAACCAATTCTCTTGCTTGCAAAATAATATCTGCAATAACATCTTCATCATAATCAAATTTATCTTCATCTATGCTTTCTGTGTTAATTTGTTTTTTCCAAATTGACCCCCAGTTTTTTACAAGTTGTTTTTTAGACTCAGCATCTGTTGAATACATTTTAGTTACTTCCTCTAAATCATTAAAGATAGAATTTTGGATTTTTAGGCTTTCATAATTTTGCAAGCTTTCAGATGTTCTAAATAATATTGAATCTATCCACAAAAAATATTTTTTTAGTCCTAGCTCCTCATTTATTCCTTCAATGAGTTGATTATAATCATCTTCAGTCATTCGCTGAATGTCATGATTAATATCTGTTCGGCCTTTTATTACTAATTGCACAATGTACCCTTTAAATCTATTTTCAAAATCTTCCTTTGAATTTTTTGTTTCATTTAAGTTCTGAGGATTATCATACGTTAAACTACTTATTTCGTCATAAATAACCCTACTTAAATCACTAAAATTTTCTGTTTTAGTGTCATTATCTAATATTATCTCTATCCTTTTATATATAACTGTTGCTATAGGCAAAAATTCCATAAAAGCAACCTCTTTCTGGCATACTGTAACTAAAAATACTCCACCAACGCCTTGCTCTCCCATATCACGGCCTTGAGGAATTCCAGGGAACGCTATAATAGGCTTTACATCACTCAAAACATTATTTTTATGAATATGTCCAAGTGCCCAATAATCTATGTTAGGTACATTTTTTAGTTCCTCTAAAGTGCAAGGAATATAATTTTTATTATCACCTTCAAGCGCTGTATGCAACATTGCAATATTAAAAACATCGTTGTCTATTAAATAATTTTCATAAATTTTTTCTTTTTCATTTCTTCTTTTATATGATTTGCCAATAATTTTTGCAATAACTTCTCCTTTTTTATATACCATAAATGTTTCTACTTTATTAGAATCTAAAATATGGACATTTTGAGGCATAGTAAATAATTCCTGTGAATCATCCATAGCATCATGATTACCATAAATGACATACACATTTATATTCTTTGTGTTTAATCTTAAACATTGATTAATAAAAAACCTATTTCCTCTTATAGACCTTAAATAGCTGTCATAAACGTCCCCACAGAGCAAAATAAAATCCACCTCATATGATATGGCTTTATTGCAAATTCTTTCAAAGGCATCATAAACAGCACCTTTACACAGGTCTTGCATTTCTTTCTGCGGTCTTCCATTTATATTAAGGAATGAACCTAAATGCAAATCTGCAGCATGAATAAATTTAAATGTTTCACTCATTATTTTTCACCCCCAACATAGATTTTACCATAAAACCCAAAGAATTATATCACTACAATTTTTGTAATTTCTTATAGTATAATAAATTAAAAAAAGCATACAATAATGTTAGTAGATGATTTAAAATGGTTGAGTCTAGAGTGCTCATAGACTGAAATAGTTTTAGAGTATTCGGCCAAAGGTGTATACGAGATCTGCTAAGGTTTTTTATATGCCAGAGGGAAGATTATTATGGGTTCTTAACAGCTGTATATGTGCCCAACTGTACATATATGGTTTTCCCGGATGTATAATATTCGAGCTAAGATGATTTAGGTTGCCGCAGGTTTTATTAACATATTACTAGGGGTTTTTCTTAGTCGAGAGATTATTTTTAGCTCCCAAGGTGTTCTATATTGTCGAGCAAAGATGTGTATATGTGCTGCAATGCTTATATTCAGTCAAAAGATTGACTATAGGTATGTAAGTATGTATATGGGTTGTAGCGTAAATCGTTTTGAGTTGTCAAATATTCCCTAGGGTTAGAAGGCAAGTTATCAGGTGCATAAAAATAAATAACAACTCAACAGACTAGCATGCTGACTTGTTATTTATTTAAATGTGCCTAGTATAATACTTGCCTTTTTTATATTTATTATAATTAGATTTATAATCACATTTATTAATAATGAAGTTGATCAAACTGTACATACCATTTAGAATATGCATTCCCATCTTTATCCCTATATGTGCCCTTAGAATCTTTAACCATCACTGTTGCTCTCTTATTAAGTCTATAAATGACACCATTGTGTTTTCTACCTTCACCTATAAAACTCACCTTTTGTCCTATTAACAATCCATATTCCTTTGAAATTATTTCCTTTTGATTAGGTAATTGATGATATACATCCGTATGACCAAACATATTATTCACCATAGTTTTAAACCTAACCTTTTTGCAACTGGACTCTTTATAAAGATGCAACTCAATCAAATGGCATAATTCATGTTCAAATACTATTTGAAATGCCTCTAATGAATCCTTTGTGTTTATACCAGATACTATTTTATCTCTTTCAACCATATAATACTGATAAAAAAATTTTATACCCATCCTAATTTCATAAGTTTCTTCAACTTCTTTTAAAAGTTTTAGTTTTCTACTATATATAGTTTTTCCTGCAGAAGATGTCATCCTTGTTGACAAAGAAAACTTTAAGGATCCCTTAAAGTTTTCTCTAAAATAATTATTTAAAAATTCTTGATCATACAAACCAAATAATATTTCTAGATCAAACTTTGACATAGATTGTATATTCCCATTCATTACATTTTTAGATTTAGTTATAAATCTTTTTCTTATATCATTTCTCTTTTTAACTATTTCTGATTTACTATATTCTAGTCTTTTTATATTTTCAGTTATCATAAACCTTACTTCCTTTTGCAAAACAGTAGATGCTAGAGAGCTTTTAAAATAGCCATGTCAATTATAGAATCGAGTTTATCATTAAATTCGGTACTCGATTGCTTTAAACTATCAATTATTTCTTTTTTAATTTCAGTTACATCTACATTATATAATTGAAATCTTTCTTCAATTTCATTCATTTTTTTATCGATATTATCTTTATGAAAAGACAATACTATATCTTTTTTAATAGTTAATTTTAAAACTAGAAATAAGTTTAAATATTCTTTTTTACTTAAAGACGTATCACTTTTTATTAATGATTTGTTTAAAAACTCTAAAGATTTATTTAACTGAATGGTATACATCTTAGTGTCCTCATTGCCAATAACAAATGCTAGTATCGCTTTTATAGTATATTTTATATTACTTTCTAAGCTATCATGAGAATCAATGCCAAATGCACCACTCGCAAATTGATTAGATGCCAAAATTCTCAATAACTCACTTCTTTTAAATTTAGCATATTTATTGTTTTCTTCTCTAAGTTTTGATACATCTTTATAGTAAAAAGCTGTTGAGTCTGAATCTTCATCTGAATTTTCATAAGAAAATTCTAGTTTTTTTGTTGTCTTAACGGGTAATATTTCTCTTATTAGTATACCAAGTAGCGGATCCTCCATTTCTTCATAAAGAATAAAAGCAGTTTCTTTACAAATTATTTCAACCTTTTTAGAGATTTCTATAATCTTGTTGTTCATCGCTTTTTGAAGTTCCCCACGTTCATATTTTACTCTATGCTGAAGAGATTCTATTCTCCTCTTGTACCATATTTTTTCAATCAAGTTTACATTTTCTTCAAGTTCAAGGTCATTCAAAGAAATTATCCTCTGAATTCTATTTTTTCCCACTTTTCCTTTTAATACTACAACTCCACCCACATATCCATTAATTTTTGCGAATATTGAAAATGGTTCTTTATCATACATATATTCTATGGTTCTTGGATATGTTGTTTCAACATTCATTTTACCCCAATCAAGTTCTATGTCAGTAACCTGTGGATTTTTAATTCTATTAAATTGTTTAAGCACTATATCTTCAATTCGTTCATCAGGATTAATTACTTCTGCAGCTCCATAAGATATACGAGCTAATTTATTTATGAAATAGCTATTTACCGAAGTATTTATTCCAAAAGGAAATATTCGGCTTTCTTTTATGTTTTCTTCTACAAAATCTAATATTTCTTTTTCATTCTCAACTACATCATCTGTAAATAAAAATATTATATTTTCCTCAAAATCAGTTTTTCCAAGTAGAGCATATTTTATTGCATCAAAAATAACTGCATTTTTCTCAGGAACAAGTTTGTTAATCCATTTGCTAGCATTACTTAAATTTTCTTCATTAAAATCAACCTTTATCTCTTTAGAGAAGTAATTAAGATTATCTCCAAATGCTACAATATTAAATGTATCTCCTACTGTCAAATTTCTTAAGCACAATTGCAACGCATTTTTACCCTCGATTAACTTATCTCCACCCATTGATTCTGATATATCTAAAAGGAATATATAGTTTGATACCGATTCACTTTGCTCTCTTTCAAGCTCCGGTATAAATCTTAAATATAAAATTCCCTTATCATCTCTAGGATACTCATAAATCATTCCCGTAGTTTCTAATTTTTCTTGCTCTTCAAGTATGATTTCTAAATCTTTATCCATTTTTTGATTTTCTCCATCTAGCGTTACTTTATATAAATTGTTATCTTCATATTCAATTTTTAATTTATGATTAATGCATTTGAATTTTAATTTTGTTAAAGATTCAACCAGCAAACTTAAAGTAAACTTATAATTATAATCTTTATTAGTGCCACCATATTCAAAAGGAACTATTTGGCTAGTCTCTGAAAGATTAATTGGAGTTATTATTGTTGGAATTACTAATTTCAAATTTCTGTTTTCATAGCTAAGTTCTTCTACATAAGATACCTTTATTTTTACAACTTCATTAGGAATTATTTTACCAATAACTATTCTAATAATATTATCTTTAAATTCTTCGAGCAAAAAAGTATTATTATCTTTATCTTTAGAATTTTCATATATTTTATTTGCGTCTTCTTTATCTTGAATTAATCCTTTTATAGTTCTTCCACCAAGCACTGCCTCAAAACCTGATATAACTGCTTGCTCTGGAATTGGGAAAGTGTATATTGCTTCGACATTGTTTGTTCCTTTATTCTCGTATACATGGTCTATAGTGTACTCAGCAAACTCACCACACAAATTACCTCTTATGTTAACTTCTTTTAAAATTATATTATTTTTTAATTGTTTTTTATGTTTTGCATCATTACTTGACATTGTATCCCTCCTGATTAATATAACAAAAATATTACAGAATCTTTTAAAATATTATACACATATTTTATCATTAATATTATAATTAGTCTTTTATTTTTTTATAACTTTTTTCCAAAAATTATATATCAACGTATTTTCTATACTTTTGTTTGTTTTTTAAAAAGATTATCTCAAATATTATAATGCTAGCTCCTTGTTATTTATTATTATGTCCCTTATAATAATTAGGGAATTCTAATTATTATTATACTAGTTTATTTCCTATCGAAAGGGGAATCTTATATGAAAAATTGTATCGTAGCTCAATCAGGAGGTCCAACTTCTGTAATAAATGCCAGTGCTATGGGAGTACTTGATTCAAATACTAACTCCCACTATTATGACAATGTTTATGCTGGTATAAATGGAATACAAGGTGTTTTAAATAAACATATTGTAAACCTAACGAGTCTTCCTTACGATGATGTTAAAGGATTAAAATATACTCCATCCTCTGGTCTTGGTTCTTGCCGCTATAGATTAAAATCATTTAAAAAAAGTACCGAAGAATATTTAAGACTTTTTGATATACTAGAAGAATATGAAATTAAAACATTCTTTTATATCGGTGGTAATGATTCACAAGATACTGTATATAAATTAAGTGAATATGCAAATGAACACAATAAAGATGTGAAATTTATAGGTATTCCTAAAACTATAGATAATGACCTACTTATTATGGATCATACTCCTGGATTTGGAAGTGCAGCTAAACTAATTGCGACTCAAGTTCTTGAAAACTTCTTAGATGCCAGTGTTTATCCAGCAAGTGGAGTCTTCATACTTGAAACTATGGGACGTGATACAGGTTGGCTCGCAGCTAGTGCTTGTATTGCTAGTATCAATGGCAAACCTGCTGTAGATTTTATATATCTTCCAGAAGTAGCTTTTGATGCAGACAAATTTTTAATAGATGTTAGTAAAAAGCTTATGGAAAAAAGGCATGTTTTTGTAGTAGTTTCTGAGGGAATTAGAACTAAAGAAGGTATCTTCTTAGGAGAAATCGGTGAAGTATGCCTTGATAAATTTGGTCATGCTAAATTAGGTGGTGTTTGTGCCTACCTTAAGAATCTAATTCAAACTACAAACACTGCAGAAAAAGTTAGAGTTCTAGAACTTTCTACAATTCAACGTTGCTCAATGCACTGTTCCTCTCAAACAGACATTGATGAAGCATACGATGTAGGAATTGCTGCCGCTAATTATTCTATTAATGGGATAAGTGGAAACATGATAGGTATAAAAAGGCTTTCAAACTCACCTTATAAGTCTGTACCTTTTGTACTTAAAGCATCAGACGTTGCAAACAACATTAAATACTTTCCTAAAGAATGGATAAACGCAGAAGGTAATAATGTTACACCTGAAGCTTACGAATACACTCTTCCATTAATAATGGGTGAGCCAAAAATATTAATAGAAAATGGTCTTCCAAAATATACATTTTTAGAAGATAATTTTAAATTATAAACTAGCAGTTAAAACACAAGCAATTTTATAATTCATTAAATCATCTCCTGGGTCGTTGCAACATCTTCGTAAAAGATGAATTAACGACTTCTGAAATGTCGTTAATAAATACAAGAAGCTCTACGAAAATTTTTCGTAGAGCTTCTTGTATTACATAAATTAAGGTAATGGATTTTCATTACCATATTTAAAATATATTAGTGAATTTAAAAATCTTTGGTATTTACTAATCTCAGAACTAACTTCGCGTCCACGAAAAAATTCCATTGAAATAACTTCCCATAGAAATACCCATCCGCCAATGTTAAATCCTTGCTGTATGGTTCCAAGTATCAAGTTTTTACCCTCATTTCTACCTAAAAAAACAGACACACCCAGTAAACAAAGAGCTATAAGTACATATTTAAATATTTTATGATAATTATTCTTTAGTACTTTAATTTCTTGATGCAAATAAAAAGAATAGTAGGTTTTTATTCCTGCAATTAATGATTCCTCCCTATTTATATCTTTTACTTCCTTAGGCAAATAAAAACATATGTCTACTCCATGTTTTTCTGGAATCTCTTCAAAACAATTTTCAAGAAAAACCGCTAAATCCGGATCCATATCTCTTTTTCTAAAAGGAGCACGATCCCATTCATTAAATATATCAGTATATTTATCTATAGCTACCTGTATAACATAATTTCCTGTGGTAGCATTTTTCTCATAAATTTTTTGAAGATAATCACTTTTCTTCGGTATCATAGTTTTTTTCTTCCATTTTGTATTAATACTCTGCAATATGTTGTACATTTTATCAACCCTTCATAACTAATTCAATTACACTTCATTATACAACTCCTACCTCAAATATCCAAATATACCACTTCTAAAAAACGTAGTAATTATTAACTCTACTTTAACTATTCTCTAGTTTTCATTAAAATTCGTATGGTTATGATATTTTTTACATATATTCATAAATATTGTTATTAGTTATGGACCATCGCTAAATACCAATTTAAAATTCTATCTCCCCAAATCATTATTAATAACGCAGAAATTATAATAGACGGACCAAAAGGCATCTCTGATCTACCACTTTTCTTCTTAAACCATAGCAAATAAACACCAACAACTCCACCAATTATAAAAGAAAAGAACATCATTACAAATGTTAAATTAAGTCCTAAGAACAAACCACAAAGGCCACAAATCTCTGCATCTCCCCATCCCATACCCTCTGTGCCAAGAATAAGCTTTGACAATAAAATAATTAAAGTTATAATTCCTGTACCTAATAATGCACCATATATATAGGTAACTACTGGTTCACCTAGGTAGAAATTCACTCCTAATAAAACAATACCCATAGCTATTGCAAGCCATGTTGTAGTCGCATATACATCCATAGTATCATAATCTATCATAGCAATAACAATTAAAAAAGGTATCAGTATTAAAAATCTTAAAAGATAAATACTTACTCCATATTCAAAATAAGTCAGCAAAAAAAGTATTGCTGTTGTAAGTTCTATTAGGGCATATCTACTAGATATCTTTTCATTGCATTTCCTACATTTACCCTTTAAAAAAATCCAACTGAGTACTGGTATAAGATCATAATACTTAATTTTGTTTCCACACGATGTACAATGAGATGGTGGATATGCTATACTTTCTCCTCTTGGAATTCTATATATGCATACATTTAGAAAACTTCCTATTAATAATCCCAAAATAAAAATATATATTGCAATAATACTCTCCATATATAAAGCCTCCTTCAATTTATTTTTCTTGTAAAATACAATAAATTCTTTTTTAAACTACATAATATATTATTAATATAATTTTTTAACTCTATTGTATTTATTTTCATTATAACTTTAACATATATAAGCAAATATTAACATGTATAATGTTTAAAAACATTAATATGTATAATTTTTACGAAACATTATACATATTATATGATTATATGATTTTAGCTATAATATATTTTAGGAGGCTCACATTAGTTTACTATAATGTTATCAATAAATAAAACTATTCCTTTGCATATGCTGAATCAATTGTAGGGTACAAATTATAATTAACACTACCTTTATGCACTGAAACCTCAACATTATCATTTTCTCCGATTTCAACAAAAAACTGACCATCAGTAACTGCCTTAACCGTTGGCTCAGCCTGAATATAATCCTTTATATCCTTATCTAAAATAGCTGCGCCAGTATAAGATCCTGTGATTTTGTCTTCAGCAATAAGTGAATTTGTAGCATCAGCAATAACCTTTGCACTAGCAATGTCAGCTTTTATCTTAGCATCCTTTTGTATTCCACTAAACTTAGGAACAGCAATTGCCGCTAAAATTCCAATAATTGATATTACAATTATAAGTTCAATTAAAGTAAACCCCCTTCTTTTCTTATTTTTTATGGTTCTCTGTGATAAAATTACATTTAAAATACGTGCCATAAAAATACTCCTCCTTACAATAATTTGATGGTTATTCATCTAATTATTGCCAAAGAAGAGTGTTTTATATTCAATATAATTTTTTAATTTTATATTAATCTACAATAAGTTTTATAAAGTGAAATTTTTTATAATCAAATAATCCTCTAGCAGTAATTTTTACTGCTGGTATTACAGGTAGTGCCATAAATGACAAACTTATAAAAGGATCATATTCAGCCCTAACTCCGAATGCTCTAGCAATTCTACTAAGCCTTTTTAAATCCTCTGATACAATATATGGAGTCGCAAACGTCATTATTCCAGCAATAGGTAAGCTGAGCTGAGCAATAATGCTTCCACCTGACACCATAACTATCCCCCCTCCAATTGTAATTAAAGAATTAACCGCTATTTCCATGTCTTTATCATTATCTCCCACCACTATAACATTATGAGAATCATGAGCTATTGTTTGTGCTATTGAACAATTCTTTAAACCTAGTCCTTCTATAAATGCAACAAAATGTTTGCCAGTTTTATGATGCCTTTCAAATACCGCTATTTTCAATATATCCTTATCAATTATTCTCTTTATATAACCACGATTATTTTCTGTTTTTCTCTGAACTAATTTAGTTTCTAATGAATTGGGAATTAATTTAATAACATTTATTGCAGATGCTATACTTTCAACTTTAAAAATTTCACTTTCTATAAAATCCATATGCATTGAAGATTTTATATTTACTTTAGCATGTTTTTTATGTGGAAGCTCTATATATTCCTTACCATCTTTTATAACCTTAACTATATTTAAGCCCTTTAAGTCTTCAAAAATTACTAAGTCTGCTTTATATCCAGGAGCTATAGCTCCTCGATCCTTTAGGCCGTAACATTTGGCTGCATTATATGAAGCCATTATAAAAGCCTTAATAGGATTAAGCCCTTGTTTTATAGAAAGTCTAATACAATTATCTATAGAACCAATTTCTAATAAATCATCTATATGTCTATCATCAGTACAAAACATGAATCTTCCAAAATTTTGATTGTTAACAGCTGGGAGTACTGCTTTTAAATTTTTTGCAGCAGATCCTTCTCTTAACATAACATACATTCCCCTGCTAACTTTTAAGCGTGCATCTTTAGCCGTTGTGCTTTCATGATCTGTTCTTACACCGCAACTTAAGTATGCATTTAGTTCATTAGGCAATATATTAGGACAATGTCCGTCAATGTGTTTATGCTTTGCTATGTCTATTTTTTTTAATACATCCTCATCCTTGTTTATAACTGCGGTTACATCCATTACCTCTCCAAGACCTAACACTTCATTATTATTAATTAATTTTTCCAAATCCTTTGAAGTAATAACATATGCACTATCCTCAAATTTTGTTGCTGGAACACATGATGGTAGCATAAAATATATATCTATAGGCGCTGCCTTACTATTGTTTATAATAAAACTAATGCCATCCATGCCTTCTACATTAGCAATTTCATGTGGATCTGCTATTACAGTAGTTATCCCCTTTTTTATTACAACCTTAGCAAACTCCTCAGGCATAATCATGGAAGATTCTATGTGTACGTGTGCATCAATGAAACCAGGTGCCACATAATAATCTGAACAATCCATTTCCACATCGCCAGTGTATTTACCAATTCCAACAATTGTATCACCAACTATTGCAATGTCCCCACTATCTATACTTTGATTAAAAACATTAATAAAGTTTGCATTTTTTAGCACAAAACTAGCTTTAACCCTACCCATAGCTGCATCAATGTATTGCTTAGACCTCTCCATATACTTCCCTCCCTAATTTTCTTTGTAAACTATCTTTGTATTAAATTATTACAAAAGTTATGACAGTATTACTTATTATTGTTATTTTCTAAAATTTTTTATAAAATAAAAAACACAGCTATTGCTGTGTTATGTCTTCTTCCGTTTTTATCTCTATTCTATTATACCAATCTACATATATATAGAATAAACTTACAACATCTTGTTGATTATACAATAATATTTTTTCTTTTTTCTCTTGTGGCATTCTATTTATATACTCATTATCCTTTACTATTCTACTAAATGTCTTTGCTAAGTTGGAACCACTTATTACTTCACTCTCACGATTTATCTCAAATATTTTTTCTAAAGCCTTGAGTCCAATACAAACTCCTTGCGCTTTTTCATAACATTTTTGTAAATCTACCTCGCCAAAATACCCTTCCAATAAGAAGTCAACTTTATAAGCTTTTAATAAATAGTTTATAACTGTAAAATCATTGTTTCCTGAAAATGTAACAATATATTTTTTATTGTGTTTTATTTTCATTTCTTCAAAATAGTTTTTAGCTAAAGTTAATATTTCTATAGCATCGTTTTTGTTCTCTGCCATATACTGTGTAACTTTTAGTTCATTTGTTATTTCATCATAATAGCAGCACCCAAAAACTCCAATACATATAGGCTTTTTGTAAATGTAATGCTCTAAATCAAAAAACAATGCATCCTTAAAGAGTTGTTTATTTCCGTCGATTGTAAGAGAACCTTCCGTGGATATATCCCCTACCTTTACAGTACTAAGTTTTGTAATCACAATATCACTCTTTTCTACTAATTTACTGAAAAGCCAAAGCGTAAATTTGCACATGTCCAATTTAAAACTTTGCTCAACTTATATGTTATCACATATCCACTATTTTATAAATTAATTTCATGAAAATTATTTTATAAAATTAAATATATTATCTAATTTCTTTATGTGTCAACTGAATTTGAAAATGTCCCAAAAAGTTTTAATTATTAGCACCAGCAATAGCTGGTGCTTTATTACGTTTTTAACCTATTTTGGGGTATAGCAAACACATCTT
>NZ_JAHLEC010000042.1 GCF_018861705.1 Clostridium psychrophilum
CCATTGGGCTGTTTCTTTAGTAGCTAAGTTATCAGAACTGAATTCGCGAATCCAGGCACGAAGCCTTGCCGGCTTAACATCATTATCTTTACACCAAATTGACATAGTTTGGCCACTGGATTTATACTCATCCACTCGATGTTGCCACATGAAGTTGACTTTTGTTCTTGCCATAATAATAACCTCCTTGCATTGAGATTATTATCTCATAAATTTAAAAACATGGGAATGTGGGTAATATTTGACGCTTACTAAAGTCGGAAAAACAATGTGGAAATTTACTAACACAAATTTCTGCAATTCGTTCTACTACAAATAAGATTAACATTTTGTTATTAGAAATATATTCTAATAACTGTATATTAATTCTATTAATTCAACAGATAATAATAGTGAAGATGTTCTAGATAAATTTTTAACTACTGTTAAAAATTTTCTAAAATTCGTAGAATAGATAAAAAAATAAAGCTCCAAATCGGAGCTTTATTTTTTACTTATATTTCTTACATATTCAATAACACTTTTCCCTGCCCTAGCACCTTGCGCCACAGCATTATTAATCTTCATAAAATCGCCAGTAGAACCTCCTGCAGCAAATACTCCCTTAACATTTGTTTGTTGGAATGCATCAACAGAAATAAATTCTCCATTAGTTACTAAACCTAATTTGTTAGCAAAATCAACAGTTGCTGCACTTTCATAGGCTATAAAAATTCCATCTACGGCTTCAGTTTTATCATCATTAAAAATGATTTTCTCAAGAAAATTATTGCCCTCTAGTCTCTTTATACCTTTATAGTTTATTTTAAAGCTCTGCTCATGTCTCTTGAAATTATCTGTGAGTTCAAGTTCTCTCCCATTAGTAAATATAGTAATATTCTCTGTATAGGCCTTAAGTTCTAAGGCCTCATAAATTGCATAATCCTTAGACCCAAGAACGCCAACCTTTAAACCATCATAAAAAAAACCATCGCAAGAAGTACAATAACTTACCCCTTTACCTTCAAAATAACTTAATCTATCAACCTTCAACTTTTTATTAGTCTGACCAGTTGCTATGAGCAATGATTTAGCTATAAATTTATTATTTACAGTAATCACTTCAAAAAAATCACTCTTTTTAATAGAGATAACCTCTTCTTCTAACATATCTACGCCAATGTTTGCCCCTTGAGTTTTTCTTTCTTTTAGTAAGAATTCACAATTATTTATTTCAGCTTTAGCAATTACAAGTGTCTTCAAATTAGCTCTTGCGGTATAAAGTGAAGCTGAAATACCTGCTGGACCTTTCCCAATAATAATCACATCATACATAAAATCACCTTCCATTACAAAATATATTCATTAATTACTAAAATATCTTATATATTATTTAATTAAGTCAATATAATAATTATTTTTTAGATAATTGTTGCATTTTTAGGATGTAATGCATACATTATACCTATATGGGGTATCAAATATTTGTCTAAAAATTGATTTTCTAGGAGGTGATTTTATGTCAATAAAAGTATATTCAACGCCCGCATGTCCATGGTGTACTATTACAAAGGATTATTTAAGATCTAAAAATTTTTCATTTGAAGATGTTGATGTATCAAAAAACAGAAAAGCTGCTATGGAAATGGTTAAAAAATCTGGGCAAAGAGGTGTACCAGTTATAGATATTAATGGTAAGATTATTGTAGGCTTTGACCAGGCTACAATTGATAAATTATTGAAAGCATAAATGGATAGCTTACGAATAAAATAAGTGATAGTTAATAGCCATCCTCCTTAAGAGAGTGGCTATTTTTATTATTTTTTGAAATTTTAATAGGCTACAATCTGGATATGTTGAATATCTCATAAAACATATTAGTCCACATGTGCTTTTTGCTATTGTACATTATATGCTAAAAGTTCAAAAAACAAAAAATAAATTACATAAATATAATCGTATGACGAAACAAAATAGCTATAGGTTAATAAGACCTATAAATAACTTAATTGACATTACCAAAATAAATTCTGGGTTTATAAATATGAATAAAAAAATATAGATATTATACAGGTTGTAGAAGATATAACTTTATCTGTGGCAAACTTTGTAGAAAGTAACTTCTATAAGCCTTTTCCATTCTTCCTTCATAGTTTCTAACTGATATCCATCCTGGATTATTTTCAATGACGGCTTATTACTTTAATCCATTATACTAATTGAATTTAACATATCCAGTAATATGTTTTTAATTAAATTAGTATATGCCCGCACTAATGTTTCGAACTTTTCAGGTTTCATTAAAAATATAATTTCAGGATATTTTTATTTACATTCTTTTATTATTTTATAAACTGTATATTATTTTTAATACTTTAATTATATGCTATAATATAAGGTATTATAATAGTTAGGAGTGAGCATTGGATGGTTGATTGGACTGAACTTGAAAAAATGTGTAATAATTGTACAAAATGTGATTTACATAAAACCAAAACGAATATGGTTTTCGGGCAAGGAGATATTCATACTAACTTAATGTTTATAGGTGAAGCTCCAGGAGAACAGGAAGATTTGTCTGGTATCCCTTTTGTAGGTAAATCCGGTCAACTTTTCGATAAAATTCTGACTTCGGTTGATATTTCTAGAGAAGAAATCTACATAGCAAATATTATAAAATGTAGACCGTCACAAAATAGAAATCCACTAGATATAGAAAAAAAATCTTGTCTACCCTTTCTTCGAAATCAAGTTAAATTAATTCATCCAAAAATAATTGTATGCCTAGGACGAGTTTCAGCCCAAAGCATTATAAACCCAAATTTTAAAATTACAAAGGAGCATGGCATTTGGTTTTATAGAAAAGGCTATTGTTTAATTGCAACTTATCATCCTTCTGCACTTTTACGAGATCCATCTAAAAAGCGAGATGCTTGGGAAGATTTTAAGACGATTAAGACGAAGTATGATGAATTTAGGGAGAAAAATTAGACCTTACTATCAACTTCTCTAAATATCTAGTCAGATTTGCTTTTAAAATGATTATTAATAGATAATTCCAATTCTAACAAAAAGACTCTAAGCCTATTGGTAAATCATAGAATCGTTAGATTTACAGTTATACCTTTTTCACATACCACGTATATGCTAACATATTCAATTTATAATTAATTTAAAAGACCATTATTACTTAAATAAAAGAAGCCACGACAATCTAAATTAGATTGTCGTGGCTTCTACTAGTGGAGGCGAACCATACCTAACTATATCACTGTCCGTTAAAAAAACTGATTTATATAAGTAACATTTAGTGCACGATTTTATTAATCAATGAAATATTATAGCCTACTACGTTTATGTTTTAAATTAAGACATAAGAAAACCCACAACTAATTAAATAGTTGTGGGTTTTACTGGTGGAGGCGAGGGGTGTCGAACCCCTGTCCGAAAGTCGCAACACCTAGGCATCTACGAGTGTAGTCAATACTTTAACATTCCCTCTACTTAACCCCTACTGACCGGGTTTAAGTTTTAGTAGCTTCATATTTTCCGTTTCTGGGTCAAAGCTTTCCCAGACTCGGTTCACCGCTATCGGCGCCCTATCCTAAGTCGCGGTCATCTAAGGTAAGACGTAGCAGACTATGCTGCTAGTGCTAAATTATCGTTTGCGTCTAAATTGTTCCTATAGTTGTTTACGCGGGTCCATAGGTTCCCCCGACTCGCTTCCTCGATGCAACGTACCCACGTCGAAACCAAGTACGCCCCCATATTGTCAAAAGATTTAATTGATATCTTTTGCTTAGCAATAATGCATATATACTATGAAATATATATTTAAATTTTTAGTATATTACAAATCAATTATATAGCATCATTTATTTGATTACTATATCACTGAGTATAAACATAATGATACACCATATTATATGCTTTTTCAAGTACTAATATTATGATATTTTGCGCTTTATTACTTGTTATCTCATTCTTTCTTTCATCTGTCTATCCATGTCTCTCTTAGCATCTTTTTCTATTAATGCATCCCTTTTATCATAGTCTCTTTTACCTCTAACAATACCAAGATTAACTTTTACTTTGGTGTTTTTAAGATAGAGTGCTAATGGAACTAAAGTATACCCTTTTTGAGCAGTAAATCCTACTAATTTCCTTATTTGCTCCTTATGAAGCAATACTTTTCTCACTCTTAATGGATCAGTATTAAACTGGTTTCCATTTTCATAATGACTTATATGCATATTTTTTATAAATACTTCACCATTTATAACATCGGCATAACTATCTTTTAAATTTGCTTTTCCGGCTCTAATAGACTTTACTTCTGTTCCAACAAGTGCTATTCCAGCTTCCATCGCTTCTTCTACAAAATAATCATGTCTCGCTTTTTTATTTTGCGCTAATGTTTTATTTTCTGATTTCTTTGCCTTTGTCATAATTTCACCTACTTTATTATTATACTTTGTACAATTCGTATTAATGCAGTATATATAATACATACAAGTATACTATATTACATCCTCTTTTTCAAGAATATATGTATTATTTTTACATTTAATTCTTTAGCTATAATGCAGTGAAGAGGCAGTTGCACCCCTTCTCATTTCCATTTTAAATTATTTTGCAGCACTTTCTTCCTCTTTTGTCTGATCTCCATCTTCTTTTATAAGTTCGTCTAATTCGCTAACTGTGTAATCTTCCTTTTTTCCTTCTTCTACTTCTTCACTATCAAGTATATCAAAATAAACTTCATGAGAAGCTAAATCAACTTTGCTAACTACAATCTTTACTTCTTCACCTAATTTATACATTTTCTTAGTTCTCTCACCAATAAGCGTTAAATGTCTTTCATCAAAAACATAATAATCATCATCTAGGCTTGTCATATGGACTAATCCCTCTATAGTATTAGGAAGTTCCACAAACAATCCAAAATTAGTTACTGAAGAAATAATTCCATTGAATTCTTGACCAATTCTCTCACTCATGTACTCTGCTTTCTTTAAGTCATCTACATCTCTTTCAGCTTCCATAGCTACTCTTTCCATATCGGATGATTGCTTTGATGCTATTTCTACTTCTTTTTTTAATTTTTCCGTTCTTGCTTCACTTAATCCTCCATTTATAACCTCTTTAATTATCCTATGAATCATTAAGTCAGGGTATCTTCTTATTGGTGAAGTAAAGTGACAATAATACTTGGCTGCTAAACCAAAATGCCCAACACATTCGGGAGAATATTTTGCTTTCATCATAGAACGAAGCAACAAAGTACTTACCACCATTTCTTCTTTTTTACCTTTAACTTTCTTTAATATATCCTGAAGCATTCTAGGGTGTACTTCATTTCCCCACTTTACAGCATATCCTAAATTGTGTGCAAATTCGCTAAAGCGTGTTAATTTTTCTTCATCTGGATCTTCATGAATTCTATACACAAATGGTACGTTTAGCCAGAAAAAATGTTCAGCAACAGTTTCATTCGCTGCTAGCATAAATTCTTCAATAACTCTATTTGCAATGCCTCTTTCATAAGGCACAATATCTACAGGCTTTCCAACTTCATTTAATATAATTTTGCATTCATCAAAATCAAAATCTATAGCTCCTCTTGCCATTCTCTTTTTGTTGAGAATGCTGCATAGTTCTTCCATATATTTAAAATCTTCATACAAATAATCATATTTTTTGATAGTTTCTTCATCTTTATCCTTTAAAATCTTGGTAACATCGGTATAAGTCATTCTCTCGTTAGTTTTTATAATACTTTCAACTATCTCATGATCTACACATTTGCCCTTTTTATCAATTTCCATTATACAACTAAGTGCCAATCTTTCCACTTTAGGATTTAAACTACAAACACCATTAGATAATTTTTTTGGAAGCATTGGTATAACTCTATCAATTAAGTATACTGAAGTTGCTCTTTTAAATGCTTCTTTGTCTAAAGTATTTTTCTCCTTAACAAAGTTAGAAACATCCGCTATGTGAACTCCTAATCGATAGTTGCCATTAGGCAATACTTCAATAGACACAGCATCATCTAAATCTTTAGCATCCTCTCCATCTATGGTTACCATACGTAAGTCTCTTAAATCTGTTCTACGTGAGTACTCTTCTTCTGGAATTTTTTCATCTATATTTGCAGCAAATGCTTCAACATTTGGTGGAAACTCCTCTGGCAACTTATGTTTCTTAATAATAGTTAATATATCAATGCCAGTATCACCTTGATTACCAAGTATTTCAATGATTTTTCCTTCGGGGTTTTTCTTTCGTTCTGGCCACTGAGTTATTTCAGCTATTACTATTTGACCTGTTTTAGCCCCACTTCTTTCTGATTTAGGAATAAATATATCCTGAGCTATTCTTTTGTCATCGGCTACCACAAATCCAAAGTTACTACTGTCCTCATAAGTTCCTATTATTGTTTTATTAAATCTTTCTGTTACTTTTGCTATCTCGCCTTCACATTTTTTACCTTTATCTTCTTCTTTTAAAACTTTTGCAAGAACTTTATCACCATTCATTGCTCCATTCACATTATCCGCAGGTATAAATACATCCGGTCTTTCTATTTCTGCAATTACAAAACCAAAACCTCTTTGATGACCTTGAAATTTACCAACTACAAAACCCATATTCTCTGGTATGCCATAATACTCAGTTTTGGATTTAACTATATCGCCATCTACTTCCATTTTATTTAATAAAGTTTTAAATTCTTTCATATCTTTTTTTCTAATATCAAACGCTTTATAGAGTCCCCCTATATTCATAGGTTTGTACGTTTGCTCTGTCATAAAGCTTATTAAATTTTCTTTTATCTTCATCAAGTTTCCTCCTACATATTTTATATTAATATTTTTTATTTTTCCGTAAAAAATATTTAATTCTACTTTAGTTTTTTATCATTATTATGTTAATCTATTCATGCGTTTCTATATTTACTCACTTTTATTATAATCTAAAAGATACATCTAGTATATACTATGTAATTATATACTTCCCTATTATCTAATAAAAGATGCCTACATTGAGTAGTTCTATTCAATGTAGGCATCTTTGTCGAAACATGATATACAAAAATTTCTTTACAGAAATCGACTTTTTTATACAAAATAAAACAGCCCTTGGGGTTGGGCTGCCTTATAATAAATAAAAAGGGGGCTATTTATCTCTTTATTTATCTTTACATCTTAATTATATTAAATTTGATTAATATTTGCAAGTGTTTACCCGCATTTGATTGTAAACAATTTTTAAAATAACGATTGTTTATTTACACTTTATTTATTATTACCTATTTTGCGATATAACTATTTAAATTAAACATCTTTCAATAGATCAATCTCTTGCTTTGACAATTCTCTGCATTGTCCTTCAAGTAAATTTTCATCTAATTTTAAAGGTCCGAAACTAACTCTTTGTAAAAATACTACGTTCTTACCTATACTCTCAAACATTCTTTTTACTTGATGAAATTTGCCCTCTTGGATAGTAACCATCACTTCAGATCCATTTTCATCTGCTTTTATTACTTCTAATTTAGCCGGCATACATTTATACCCATCATCTATTACAACACCTTTCTTGAAGGTATCAACATTTCCTGCATCTACAAATTTATTGATTTCAGCATAATATACCTTGTTCACATGATTTTTAGGTGCTATTAATTTATGATTTAATTCCCCATCATTGGTAATTAACAATATTCCTACAGTGTCCTTATCCAATCTACCTATAGGAAATGGATTAAATGCTTGGTAATCATGATCAATTAAATCAATTACAGTTTCATCATTTCTATCTACTGTTGCAGAAACCACGCCAGCTGGTTTATTCATAACTAAATATATGAATTTTCTATAATTAATTTTCTCTCCATTCAACTTTATTACAGCCTTCTCTGGATCAACTTTCGTAGCACTATCTGAAGCTATTACTCCGTCTATCTCTACTTGGCCTTTTTTTAATAATCCCTTTACTTCTTTTCTTGTTCCATGCCCTAAATTAGACAATATTTTGTCTATTCTTTCCATATGAATTCATCTCCTCAAATATTTCTAAAACTTTATACACAGTGTATAAAATATTATTTTCATAAAAAAAACAGCTTTTGCAAGCTGTTTTAAATTTTTTCTTTAACTTCAATCTCCATTATATCATAATCTTCATATGAAATACTCTTATTCGAACTTTTTGATAATACTAGCATTCTGTAAATTCCTTTAGTAAATGGCATAAAAATGTAATCATTTTTCATGCTAAACTTTTGTACTAATCTCCAATCTCCTTCCTCCATAAGGTAAAACTCATACAAGACTTCCTTCCCACCACTTGTACTTTGAGTGACAAATGTTATAGCTTCGTTAACCATAAAATCTGATGAACTGCACATAATCTTTGTATCTGTAATTGGTAACGCTTCATGTACCAGTATTTTTATTTCTCTTTTAGAATCATACTCGTTTGTACTCATTTTATTTTTTGCTAATAACTCTATTAGATAGTTTCCGCTACATTTAGGTTTTATTTTATAATTCTTATGTTCTACAAAATTTGTTTGTTCCACTGCATGACCATCTATTTTCAAAATATAATTTATAAGAGTGTCTCTTGTATTTTCAGCTATAATTTGAAGAGAAACTGTATCTCCAACCATAGTATATTCTTTCTTAGGCATCAAAACATAGTCTATTCTTGCAGGGATACATTCTAAAGCCTGGATATAAATAACTCTATGACTATCATATTCTTTCTTAGAATACTTATCCTTTACTCTTACTTCTAATTTAAATTTTCCTATTTCCTCAGGAGTGAAATTTACAAAGTCACGTATTCCAAATTCAATCTTTTCTTTTTCTTTATCATCTTTAGAAACAATGAAACTATATCTTAAGGAAGTACCCCCTGTTGCTTTAACTTTAATATTTACAGTTTCACCTATTAGCACAGTCTCTTTCGTATCTAATATTATATCTTCAATCACTACGTTTGCATTTCCTATATCATCAATTATAAAATCTAATGAACTAACCTTCTCATACTCACCTTGAAAGGATGCATCCTTTACACATAATTTCACTTTATATTCTCCTGCCTTTGAGGGCGTCCATAAATAGTTGCTTTCCCTAGTATAATCTGAATCCTCTGGACATTCTCCATCAATTATAAATTTATATAATAACTCTCTTCCACCTCTCGCAATGCATTTTAAAACAATTGAAGTATCACATAGCTGTGGCGAACTTAAGTCACTAATAAAGCTATGTATAGTTATTTCATCGTAAGGATTAACCCTGTAATTAATTAGTGCTCTATCATCGAATTCATGAAGCGAATACATATCCTTAGCCATACACAATAGCTTATAATCACCTTTGTTTTTTTCAACATAACTAACTAATTTTTTAGTTGAATAATCTTGTATACAAATAGCCTTTCCTTGAGAGTCAATTTTTATAAATTTGTATAAAACCATTCTATTGTCCTCATAGCTTGTCTCTACTTCAAATACTAATTCTACTCCTTCTAATATATCGTCAGTTAAGCATCTAAAACTTATAATCTCTAAAGATTGTATGTCTTCTACATTAAATGGTAATTTCATAAAGTCATCAACTGTATTTTCAGAATCTAAATTTCTGCATTCCACCAAAAATTCTTGTTCTCCAGAGTGCTGAGTAGTCCAAGTCACTTTATTTTCTGGTGTATAATCTTCTATAAGTATCCAATTTTCATGTTCACATATCCAATACCTATACATAATAGGATTTTTTAGGGCATCAACTGTTAATGTAATTTTTTCACCTATCATTATCTCTGTTTTATCTATGTAAATATCATTTATTAGCTTTTCCTCAACCTCGCCTACGATATAGTCAGTTTTTGACATAAAATCAAAGGGTTTATTGCTTTCTTTTCTTTTAGCTTGTACCATTATTGAGTACTTACCATCTATCTGTGGTTTCCATATAGCTTCACTTGCTCCACTTATTTTTTTTAAAGTAGTCCACGATCCATCTAGACCAACAAGAAATTTATAATTTAAATTATCTTCTATTTTATTTTCAACGCTTATTTCGATTTCTTTGTATTTTCCCTCAGTATTTTCTAAATTAAATAATATATTCATTTCATTCATATAAAATCGCCTACCTTTCTAAATAAGCTAAACACTAAAAAAGTATTATTTGAAAAATTAGCTTCTATAATATTATATTATACTATAATTCCATTATTTGTAACAGTATATGTTAAAGTTTTTTTCTTTTATTTATAGACATAATTTTTCATGATTTTATATTTTTATAAAAAATTTCCACTATTTTATAGCCTTTTATAGTATTAATCTTGTTATTATAAACTTATTAATAAGTAAAATTATTATAAAAATGACTAGTAACAATAGTTACTAGTCATTTTTATGTTTTAAAAGCTTCTAATTGACATCATGTTGATGTTATAGTTTTTGCTTTTAATATTAATTTAATTAAACTATTATAGAGTTTATTATCATCTTCATTTGTTCGTTTTTTAGGACCAGAGGTTTTGCCTCCACTCCGTCTTAGCTTACTAGACAAATGCCTCTCAAATAACAATTTATCAATATTGCTATCATCATATATATAGCCTTTAGGTCCCATTGCATATGCACCCTTAGCTAAAACCATCGCAGCAACACCAAAATCTTGAGTAATTACTATGTCCTTAGTTTTGGCCTCATTTGCTACTTTCATATCAACAGTTTGAAAGCCACTATCAACATATCTTATTTGAGCATAATCACTATTTAAAACATGATTGATATCACAATACATAATAAGTTCTATAGAGTTTTCCTTAGCTGCTTTTTCTATTAGATGTTTACCAGGGCACCCATCTGCATCTACAATAATTCTCATTTTTTAAAGTCTTTTTTCAAGTTCTGCTTTAATATCTTCATATCCTGATTTCCCAAGAAGAGCGAACATATTTTTCTTGTATGCTTCAACTCCTGGTTGATCAAACGGATTAACACCTGACAAATATCCACTTATTGCTAAAGCTTTTTCAAAGAAATAAACCATATATCCAAAATTGTATGGAGTTAATGATGGCACATTTAAAATAATATTAGGTACGTCCCCATCATTATGAGCAAGTACAGTTCCTTGGAAAGCCTTTTTATTAACAAAGTCCATAGTTTTACCTGCTAAAAAGTTCAATCCATCTAGATCTCCACTTTCTTCATTTACTATGACTTCTCTTCTTGGCTTTTCAACATTGATAACTGTTTCAAATATATTTCTTAAACCTTCTTGAATATATTGTCCCATAGAATGCAAATCAGTAGAGAAATTAACTGATGCTGGGAATATTCCCTTTTGGTCTTTTCCTTCGCTTTCACCACAAAGTTGTTTCCACCACTCACCAAAGTATTGAAGTGCTGGCTCATAATTAACTAATATTTCTGTAACCTTACCTTTTCTATATAATGCATTCCTAGCTGCAGCATATTTATAGCAATCATTTTTATTTATATCATCATTGCTGTATGCTTCTCTTGCATCTGCTGCGCCATTCATCATCTCATCAATACTAATACCTGCTGCTGCTATTGGGAGTAATCCTACGGCTGTTAATACGGAGAATCTTCCCCCTACATCATCGGGTATAACAAAAGTTTCATAACCCTCTGCATTTGCTGCTTTTTTTAGAGCTCCTCTTGCTTTATCAGTGGTAGCAAAGATTCTTTCTTTTGCTCCCTCTTTTCCATATTTTCTCTCTAATAATCCTTTAAAAATTCTAAAAGCAATGGCTGGTTCAGTAGTTGTTCCTGATTTTGATATAACATTTATAGAAAAATCCTTACCTTCAATTGTATCTATTAAATCTGCCATGTATGTAGAACTTATATTATTTCCAGCAAAGAATATTGCGGGAGATTTTCTTTTATCACTAGAAAGACTATTGTGAAAAGTATGAGATAATGTTTCTACGGCTGCTTTAGATCCTAAATAAGATCCGCCTATTCCAATTACTATTAAGACTTCAGAGTTATTTTTTATTTTTTCTGCTGCCCTCTTAATTCTTGCAAACTCAGATTTATCATAATTTATAGGAAGGTCTATCCATCCTAAAAAGTCACTTCCTGCACCTGTTTTATCTGCAAGCATCTTATGTGCAGCAGATACCATTGGTTGAAAATTAGAAATTTCGTGTTCAGCCAAATATGGAATTGTTTTACTCAAATCTAAAGATAAAATCTTTTTCATTAATATTCCTCCTTGTATATCTTAAAGCAAACAGTATTGATTGTTTTGCTTCTATATTCATTTGTTTTAGATGACAATTATAAACAAGAGTCCATACTTATCTTATTCTACTAAAACATTCTAAAATAATTTTAGTTTATTCAAGAAAATAAATCAAGTTTTTTAATAATATTTTCTAATTATAACTTAATTTGTTATAAATAAATAAATTTAATATGTACTCCCTAGTATTATGTAGCATATATTAAATTATATTAATATAAAAGGTGTGATTTCTTTTGATTATACATGTTGTAAAAAATGGCGAAAGCCTATATCAAATATCCAAATTATATGGGGTATCTTATAATAAGATTGCCTCTGACAATGAACTTACAAATCCAACTCAACTTGTTATAGGACAAACTCTTGTAATACTCGAAGGCTCGCGAAAACACAAAATTTTTCCCGGTCAATCACTTTATATGATAGCTAAGATGTATGGAGTAACCATCGCACAATTATATGCCGCAAATCCTTCTCTAAACAGTTCTATAATAATTTACCCTGGAGAAGTTCTTAATATACCATCATCAAGCCCAAAATTAGGTTCTATTGAAGTTAATGCCTATGCACTTCCGGGCACTAATATGGATGTTCTCGAAAAAACTCTTCCAAACCTAACGTATCTTAGTATATTTAGTTATCAAGTACAACCTAATGGAACTTTAAAGGGCATAGATGATGTTCCTCTAATCCAAGCTGCTAGGAATGCTAAAGTAGCCCCCATGATGGTAATGACAAACTTAAAAGAGGGCGGTGGGTTTGATAGTTCACTCGCTCATGCCATACTCACAAATGAAAATATACAAAACACATTACTTAATAACATAATTAATACATTAAAAAATAAAAATTACTATGGTTTAGATATCGATTTAGAATACATTTATCCTGAGGATAAAGAAAACTATAACAATTTTCTGCGTAAAACCGTAAGTAAATTGAAACCTTTAGGCTATCCTGTTACTACGGCATTAGCTCCTAAACCATCTGGTAACATAAAAGGATTACTTTATGAAGCTCATGATTACCCTGTTCATGGTGCATTAGCGAATCACGTTATACTAATGACTTATGAATGGGGCTATACAGCTGGTCCACCGCTTGCAGTGTCTCCGATTAATGAAGTAAGGAAAATTCTTGACTATGCAGTAACTGTAATTCCAAGTAAAAAAATTTTCATGGGAATACCTAATTATGGTTACGATTGGACATTGCCTTACGTAAAAGGAACTTCAGCTACAGCACTCGGTAATGTAGAAGCAGTTGATCTTGCAAGAAGAGAAAATGCATATATTCAATATGACTACACCTCCCAAGCTCCATTTTTTAACTATTATGATTCTAATGGTAAAAAACATGTGGTTTGGTTCGAAGATGCAAGAAGTATGAACGCAAAACTTAGAACTGCAAATGAATATAATTTAGGTGGAATAAGTTACTGGACAATTGGAAAATACTTTCCTCAGGCTTGGCTAATTCAGAATTCCTTGTACGATGTGAAAAAATTATTCTAACAACAAACTAATTTCAATCCCAAATTATTAATTTTTATATGATAATTTTACAATAAAAAGGATATATTACCTTAATGTATTAGCGTAATATATCCTTTTGTTACCATAATTAAATAAAAATATTTTCACCCTTTATTTCTCATATAATTCTATGGGCAAATCATCTGGGTCACTAAAAAAAGTAAATTTTTTAGCCGTAAATTCATCAATTCTAATTTTCTCAGTAATTACATTTTTATTCGCCAGTTCTTTTATTGCCTCATCAATATTATCTACCTCAAAAGCAATATGCCTAAGTCCCCTTGCTTCCGGATAACTAGGTCTTTCACATGATTTTGGGAAAGAAAATAATTCTATTTGGCAATTTTGTCCGACACTTAAATCAAGTTTATATGATTCTCTATCTTTTCTGTATATTTCTCTAATAATTGTCAGTCCTAAAACATTTACATAAAATTCTTTAGATTTTTCATAGTTAGAACAAATAACCGCTACATGATGAATTTTATTAAACTTCATTATTGTATCTCCTTTTTACTTCAAACCGCAAATGACTGTACACTAAAAATTTCTTACATGCATTAATCTCTTGTTTAAAGCTATTATGTATATTATGGGAAGGTTCTTGCTTAACTTGGTTTACACAAGGATATTACAAATTAATATTAATAGCTACTTAACCTTGAAATAGGAATCAAAAGATATTACATTCGACCCTTTACCTTTGGATTTCATTTCAATCACATCGGGTTTTGAGGTATGAAACTGTAAGGTAGTTTCATACCCTTTTTCTGAGTTATCATGTAAATCTTTAATCCAATTAGTCATTAACATCATATATTTCATTGTTATTAGTATAAGTACATCCAATGATAATATTGCACCTATAAGTAACACTGTTAATAATACCGTCATAATATATTCCCCCTTAATTTTAACGCTTGTTTTTCCTAAACGATAATAGTTTTATATTCATTTTGTTAATAATCTAGTTAATATTATTATTTTTCTTTTATTATATTTTTTATCATATCTGCTTCAATTAAGTCTTTAATATAATTTGATTTATCCCGCTTTTTTTTAAGATGACTATATAAAATCATATCTTCGTTATTATTTTTAAAACTAATATTTATTCTTAAATTATCACTTTTCTCTTTCATGTTTAACTTCCTTTCGGTCATTCATATCATTATACTATTATTTATGTAAAAATACACATAAATGTTTCATATTATACAAATATGTGTAAATTTACTCATTTTGTGCCTTTATATTATTAAACTTAATTATATTGAACTTTTTATTTTCATTTATAATAAATACAAATGTAATCATTATAATTATTATAATTATTAAGATAATGGAGATTATTATTTTTTTTATTTGAGTAGAGTTTTGGGAAGTTAAATTAAAAGAACATATAACGAGCTATCAGAAATGTGATGAAATAAGTATATTAATTTTAAAAGGATTGAAATTAAAGATAAAATAAACAACTTAAAAACTATATCCCTAATTTCATCTATGATAATGTTGTATTATAATGAATAATATTTATACCTTGGACTATGATTCAGAACGGACATACCTTAGTTTGTTAGTACTTATTTTTATTAATGTCCTTGATATAGTACCAGTTTATGAGTTATTTATTTGCTTTTTTTATTATTTCACAGATTTTTTCAATGTCCTGTTTTTTAAGTCCCACAGAGCTTGGAAGATTTATTCCTCGTGCATAAATCTCAGCTGTAACACTTAAATCACCATGCTTACAATTTTTATATGGAGGCATACCGTGTATAGGCATAAAAAATGGTCGTGCCTCTATTTTTTCTTCATTTAATTTTTGTACAAGCGCATCCCTTGTTATACCATACTCATCTTCAATTAAGATTGAATATAGCCAGAAACAGTTTTCTACATTTTCTTTTTCTATAGGTAACGTAATTCCTTTAACTTCACCTAATAGTTCATTATAATATACTGCATTTTCCCTTTTGATTTTTAAATAATCTTTAATATTTTCAAGTTGGGCCACTCCAAATGCAGCTAAAAGATTTGGCATTCTAAAGTTATAACCTACCTCTGGATGATAGAAAGCTTTGTTTTCAGTAACTACTTTTGTTTGAGTAGATAAAAATTTTGCCCTATCTCCATATATTAAATTGTTAGTTACAAGCATTCCGCCTGACCCCGTAGTTATAATTTTATTTCCATTAAAGCTAAAACAACCTATGTCACCTATAGTGCCTGCCTTTTTGCCATTGAAAGTAGAGCCTAGTGCCTCTGTCGCATCTTCTACAACATATAAATTATATTTTAGTGCTATTTCCATTACACTTTTCATATCTACAGGATGCCCATAAATATGTACTGGCATTATAGCTTTTGTTTTAGCTGTTATTACTTCTTCTATCTTTTGCGCATCCATAACAAAGGTATCTCTACACACATCTACAAATACAGGCATTGCTCCTACATATTTTATAGTATTGATTGGAGATATAAATGTTAAAGATGGAACTATAACTTCATCACCTTCACCTACCCCTAAGGTTAATAATGCTAATTGAAGTGCGGCTGTACCATTCATTGTAACTACGGCACTTTTACTGCCCACATATTCACTGAATTTATCTTCAAATAAATTAACATAACTTCCTACTGATGATACCCAATTAGTATCTATACAATCTTTAACATATTTTAATTCATTGCCTCTAATTTCTGGTACACATAATGGTATCATAATAAAACCCTCCATTTTCTATATACTTTTTTATTAAACATTGTATATGTCTGTTTTAAAATACTGCATATTATTTTTTATCCATGCTACTGTTGCTTCAAGACCTTTATCTATATTATAAGCAGGCTTCCAGCCAGTTAATTCTTTTATTTTAGTATTATCAGCCCATAATCTATTAACTTCACTATTTTTAGGCCTTATTCTTTCATCATCGCAAATAATTTTTACATCTTTACCTATAATTCTTATAATTTTTTTAACGGTATCCTCTATTGTTATTTCAAAGTTTGAGCCAGCATTTATAACTTCACCAATCGTTTTTGTACTTTCTGCTACTTTTATAAACGCCTCAGCAGTGTCCTTGACAAAATTAAAGTCTCTAGTCGGAGTTAAACTGCCGAGCTTGATCTCTGTTTTCCCTGCGAGTATCTGAGATATTATAGTCGGAATTATAGCTCTTGCCGATTGTCTTGGCCCATAAGTATTAAAAGGCCTTATAATAGCAATAGGCATATCAAAGCTTTTATAGTAACTTTCTGCCATCTTATCTGCTCCTATTTTTGATGCCGAATATGGGGATTGACCCTGTATTGGATGTTTTTCATCAATTGGTACATAAAGTGCGCTGCCATAAGTTTCAGACGTTGATGTATGTATGATCTTTTCTACACCATATTCTCTACAAGCTTCAAGAACATTAGTAGTACCTTCCACATTTGTTTTTACATATGCCATAGGTGACAAATAAGAATATGGAATTGCAATGAGTGCTGCAAGATGAAGCACCACTTCTTGTCCTTTTATAATTCTTTTTATTCCATCGTATTCCCTTATGTCTCCAGTAACAACTTTAATATTTTCTTTAATATTCTTATCAAAAGTATCAATCCATCCCCAGTTATTAAATGAATTATATTGAACTAGAGCTGTAACATCTGCTCCAAGTTTCACTAATCTTTCTGTTAAATGACTTCCTATGAATCCTTCCGAACCCGTAATTAAAACTTTTTTACCTTGCCAATTCATTTCATCTACTCCCATTCTTATATTTTATAATTTTTGATGGAACGCCTACAGCAACTGCATTATCTACAATATTATCAATAACCACAGTTCCTGCTCCTATAATTACATTATTGCCTATCTGTAATGATTGAATTATAGAACTTCCCATGCCTATATTTGTGTCATGTCCTACACTCACCCCGCCAGCTATACATGCCTTAGATGAAATATGGGTATTCCTTTGTAACTTACAATCATGTTCGATTACCGCACCGGTATTTACTATACAATTTTCTCCTATACAAGCACCTGAATTTATTATAGCTCCAGGCATTACGCAAGTCCCAAAAGAAATGCACGCATAAGATGAAACTATTGCATCCTTATGTATAAGCACCGGTATATTAAAACCTATAGCCTTTAATTTATTAAATATTTTATCTCTAAGCCCCATATTTTGAAGTGCACCAATACACACAAAGGCATTTTTTACCCCCTTATAATATAATTCTTCTAGAATACTATCATCACCTATTATAGGAATATCTAATACAAATTTTCCTTTGAAATAGTTTTTATCTGTTACACCCACAACATCATATTTGCCAACACTTTTTATAATATCTATAATAACCTTGCAGTGTCCGCCTGCACCTACAAGTACGATTTTCTCCAAAAAAAACACCTCGCCTTTAACTTCTAAGCTAATAAGTAATTCTCTTTTGCATAAGCTCTCTATCTAGCTTTACCTCACTTATAATTTGTGATATTTTGTAACTTGCATTACCATCCCCATAAAGATTTTTACAATTTTTTAATTGCTTTTTAAAATTTTCATCGTATAATGCTTGTTTAATGCCTCTTATAACAGATTCTTTTCCATAAGGTATGTCTATTACATTGCATGCTCTTAATCTTCCATCCTGTCTTGAACCTATATTTACTACAGGTAACTTAAAACTAGGTGCCTCAATTATGCCTGAAGACGAATTTCCTATCATCACATCTGCTACATCTAAAAAACTTAGATACTCTACTTGACTTAAGTTTTTAAATATCTTTAAAAATTGATATTTAATCCTATATTCTTCAATAACTTTTATAATTTCCCTTCCTCCATTGTCACTGTTAGGATATGAAACTATAGTTTGATATCCTAACTCTACAACTGCATCGAGTGTCTCTCTAATTTGCCATTCCACCACATCCCTTTCTGTAGTTACTGGATGTTGCGTTAGTAAAAATATCTTATCATCTTCTAAATCAAACCTATTAAGCATTTCTTTTCTTGATATATATTGTGTTTTTTTAATGTTATCAAGGCCTGGTGATCCTACTACGAAAATATTTTTTTCCTTCTCACCTAATTTAAGGATTCTTTGCTTACTATCTTCATTAGCAGGAAAGTGTATATGGGAAAGTTTAGTTATAGCGTGTCTTACAGATTCATCTACTGTTCCACTCACTTCTCCTCCATGGATATGGGCCACTGGTATGTTCATATAGATAGCTGTTGTTGCTGCTGCTAGCATCTCTCCCCTGTCCCCTAGTATTAATAAAAGATCCGGTTTTATTCTATCAAAGCATTGCGCCATACTTATAATTGAAAGCCCTATAGATTTAGCCATAGAGGCACCTGTATCAGAAGATAATATAGTCTCAAACTTATCTGCTACTTCAAACCCATCTTTTTCTATTTCATTTATGGTCATACCATATTCAGGACATAGATGCATACCACAGACAATAAGCTTAAGGTCCAAATCATCATTTTTTTTAATTTCTTTAAGAACATAATAAAACATTCCATAATCTGCTCTTGTCCCAGTTATTACTGCTATTTTTCTTTTCATATTGATAATCTCCCATTCTATAATGTCATGAAATAGTTTAGATCTTTTTTATTCCACCATATTGAAGGATATTTGTTCATCCATCTTTATGTCCCTTTTAGTTTTTTTACCAATGATATAATTATAAAATTTAGGTGAGAGTCCTGTTCCTGGTCTTTTATAATCTAAGTCGACTATTTTTATACATTCTCCTGATTTTATATATCTAGATGCCACTATACTTTTTCTTGCTACTTTCATGGTATCTACTTCACTAGAAGTAAATTTCTTAATCCCATTTCCAAGGGCCATTTCTACATTTCTTATAGCTGTTACCATGTCTTTTAGCTCGTCAGGACTAAGAGATGCTTTATGATCTGGCCCATCCATACGCTTATCAAGTGTAAAATGTTTTTCAATTATATTCGCACCCAATGCAACTGCAGCTACAGGTATAATTATTCCTTCAGTGTGATCAGAGTATCCCGACACAATTTTAAAAGCATTTTTTATGGTATTAATAGCATTCAAATTAACGTTTTCAAATTTAGCTGGATAATTTGAAGTACAGTGAAGTACCGCTACGTCTTTATTCTCTAAGTAATTAATTGCATTTATTGCTTCTTCAATTTCCGAGAGGCTTGCCATTCCAGACGATAAAATTATTGGTTTATGATATTTTGCTATATGATCTAAAAATGGAATATTAGTTAAATCCCCTGAACTAATTTTAAAAACTTTCATTCCTATTGACCATAAGAATTCAGCACTTTCAAAATCAAAAGGTGTAGAGAAAAACATGATTTTCTTATATTTACAATACTCTTGTATTTCTATAAAATTATCATGAGAAAGCTCTAGTTTTTTTAACATATTAAACTGCGAATCAACTTTTCCTATGTTGCACTTTTGATATTTAGCCATATCTGCATACTGCGTAACTAGTTTTTCAGTTTTGAAAGTTTGAAATTTTATAGCATCAACTTCTGCAAATGCAGCTTTATCTACCATTTTTTTTGCTATGCTTATGTCACCATTATGATTAACCCCAGCCTCTGCTATAATAAAAACCGGATTTCCGTCACCTATAATTTTATCTCCTATATTAAACATTCATATTCTCCTTCATTATCACTTCAACAAGTCTGACATCGAGCATTGTATCAATGTCTACCGAGCTTTTCTTGTCCATTATATAAGGCATAGTATCTGCATCAACAAACTTTTTTTGTTGTATTAACATATCATATGAATTTATATATAGTGCACCATTAAATATATAAAAGTCAGGTAAGTCTTGACGTCTAAAACTTGTTCCCTCAAACCTCATAACCTCTTTTAATTTTTTATTTTGTATACTTCTCATAAATATAGGATTTTGCTGAGTTTTACACACGCTCACCAAAGAAGCTCCATTGCTTTTTATAAGTTTTTCTATAGCTTCATCTACATTCTTAAAAGTTCTTAATGGAGATGTGGGCTGTAATAATATTATATAGTCAAAAGTTATATTATTATTTTTATAATACTCCATTGCATGCAACACTACGTCTATAGATTTTGCTCTATCATTTGATAATTCATTTGGCCTTAAAAAAGGTACCCTAGTACCATATTCCTCTGCTATACCCTTTATAATGTCACTATCAGTTGATACAATTATTTCATCTATATATTTAGATTTCTTTCCCGCTTCTATTGTATAAGCTATAAGTGGTTTACCACATATAGCTATAATATTCTTATTTGGTATACCCTTTGAACCAGCTCTCGCTGGAATAATAGCAAGAAACTTTTTATTCTTATACATAATTCTCCCCCCTGGTATAAGTATTATTTAAAATTATTCTAAAACTGATTCCACCTTATCAAGTATATTAATAGTTACATCAAATAATGTTTGTTTTACTTGAAAAAGAACCATAGATTAAAATAATCATATATTAATGTAAATACTTTTTTTAGGAGAATTATTATGGCGAAAAATTATGGAGTTATATGTTATGGTCACAATAGTATTTATGTTAATGACTATTTGCAAAATAATTATAAGGAAAGAAAATTTCATGTTAAGTACAGTATTCCAGATGGAGGAGTTAATGACGAAACAGGAATTTTACTTTTAATAGCAGGGTACGGTGCACAATGTAATTCAAATGTATACAAAAATATGCGAAGTGAATTCGCTGATAAATATAATCTTGTAACCATTCAATGTGATTATTTTGGATATGAATATATGCAAGCAGGTTTAGAAGATGTTACGGTAGAAAGCATAGATTTAATAAGATTAAACATTAGTACAACAAATGAAAACGCTAAAAAAATATATTCAAATAATAATCTTAATATAAATGAATTTCTAAATGCTAATTTGAAATATAAAAATGAAATTATAGTAAAGAGCAATTTTCATGAATCCATAGAGAATTTTAATGATATGGGCGTAATGCAAGCTTTAGATAACATTGTTGCAACTATTAAAGTCATAAAATACTTACAAAAGAAAAAGCTTAATTTTAATACTAATAAGATAATTATTATGGGAAACTCTCATGGCAGCTACTTAGGCTATTTATGCAACATAATGTGTAGAGGATTATACACACATATATTAGATAATTCTGCTTGGATATACCCGGTGTATTGTAATAATATTAGATATTTAATAAGAACTAGAGGAAATTCTGTATTAGTAGTTAAATATGACTATAAAATAAGAACTGCAAGGTCACCTCTAAAAGGATTAAGAATTGATAATCTATATGAGAAAGTTGAAAACAAATGTAAAATAGTGGTTTATCATGGAGAAAATGATAACTTGATAACTGTAAAGGATAAATATGCAGCTGTAAAGGATATTCCAAATCTTGTATTTAACTTAATTGAAAAAAAGGATATTGATAATGTGATTTTTAAATCTACCATTCATGGCTTAGATGCAGATTTCCCAAAATTATTTGAAGAGTTCTATAAACATTACTGTAATAATATTCTCTTAAATAGTAAATTAAATATAGATAGTGATTTTAGAATACCAGGTGGATTTTTATTAGATTATAGTTCCGGATTACCACAATTAATAAAAGATAATATGTAATTTATGAGGAGGTTAAAACATGTGTGCAGTAGCGAGAAAATTTCTAACTGGATATGAGTTAGAAAAAAATGAAACTATTGAACTTAACTTTTGTTTTTCTAAAGAGAAATACTTTCTATTAACGGGGATTGTTTTTAATCCTATAGGAGAACCATTACCATCTGCAGCGTTAGAGATTACGCTAATAAATGGGAACTATAATCCACCTCTAGAAAATAATATCGGAGTAACTTTTTCACAACCAGATGGCAGCTATGGTATATCACTTCCGTTAAAATCAAAATATTTTTACAGAATTACTGTTTATTCTCCAGGATAAATAGAGATTGTAGTCTAAATACTTAATAGTTTACTATAAAATATAATAGTAATTTTTAGCATGACCAGTAACAAAAAACTATCAGATTAATATACTATATTATATATGTTTCAACTCTAGAATTGTTAAGAAAGATTCATTTAAAAGTAAAGTGATTGTAGAAATGTTATTGAAACGTATATGTTATAAAGATAAAAAATAAATTGATAAGGGGAATAAATTTATGCCAAATTATAGACCTAGGACAAAAGCAATACTTGCAACAGTAGTTGACTCAGGAATAATGGTTGTGCAAAATATATCTACGTCTGCTTGGGCACTGGCACTTTTAAAAGGAACAGCTTTATCACCAACTGGAGCATCACTGGCCAGTGGAGCAGTTGCTGTTTGGCAAAGTACAAATCCAACAAGTACTTCAGCTGATCATACAACATTTACAGATGGACAAGGAAGATATGGAGTTACTGTCAAAGCTAATGTTGCATTAAAAATTAAATTTTACGGTAAGTAATAAAGAATTAATAAATGGATGGGATTTTATCCCATCCATATTGTATAAAAAGGAGAAATTTATGAAAAAATATAAAACATTAGATGGGCATTATGTCTCTAAAATAAGGAAAGATAATGTTGACTACTTTTTAGGAAATCGAGGAAATTATCAAGAAGATATAGATACCCTGATAAAAAATGTATCCGACTTAAGATTTGATTCCATTATCATTATATTTGGTCTTGATACAGGCGCATACCTTAATGATCTATATAATCTAATGTGTGATAAAAATAAGGTAGTAATTTTTGAACCTAATAAAGAAATTTTTCTTAAAAATAAGAAGATATCTAATGAAAAGGTAGCATTAGTTTTTTTCGAAGAAGATAAAATTAAGAATCAATTATATTCCTTTATAAATTCCTCAAGTTTTAATAATTTATATGTACACGCATTTGGTAATTACAGAGAAATATATGAGGAAGAATATAATTTTTTTATAGAAACTTTAGATTGTGCCTTCCATACTGCATCGTCTAGTATAACTATTTCTAATAGATTTAGAGAGGTTTTTATTAAAAATTTAATATGTAATTTGGATATTATAAATCAGTCCACTGCTATAAATAGCTTTGAGGAAAAGAACAAAAATGTACCAGCCTTTATTGTGTCAGCAGGACCTTCATTAGAAAAGAATATAGAGGATATGGTTAAAAATAAGGAATTAGTTGAAAAGTCTATTGTTGTAGCTGGAAGTAGAACCTTAAAGGCTCTTTTAGAAAATGGAATAAAGCCAGATCTTTTAGTATCAATAGACCCAATCGATGATAATTATGAAATGATGAAGGAATATTTAGATTGTGATACACCTCTGGTTTTCTATGAATATAGTAATAGAAAAATCCTTAGTGATTATAAAGGAGAAAAAATATATTTATCAACCTTACTTTCAAAAATTATAGAAGAACTTAATACCTTAAGGGGCACCTATCTTGGAGGATCAATCGCACATACCTGTGTGGATATAGCTCGTACTTTAGGGTGCAATCCAATAATTTTAGTAGGACAGGATCTTGCTTATACCTTTAACCAACATCATTCAAAATCAGCAACTTTTAAAATAGATAACAACTTAAATCTTATGGCATCTACTAATGTAAAAGATGTATATGGAAATGATATTAAAACTACTGCAACACTAAATCAGTTTAGGAAAAAATTAGAAGAATATATTGAAACAGATACAAAAACAAATGATACAAAATATATAAATGCTTCTTATGGCGCAGATATTATGGGAGCTGATCATTTAGAGTTAAATGAAGTTTTTAAACTTAATATATTTTATAACACCAAGGAGTGTTTTGAAGCCTCTAGAGATATAAATATAGATTCAAAAGCAATAATAAGTAGTATTTTAGATTATATAGACTTCTCTACTTGTAAAGCCGATACTGGGGAAAAAATATGTATAAAGCTATCCCAATGTGATGAGAATAAATCCTTAGTTGATATAGATGAAAATGATGAAGAGCTACAAAAGTTTCTTGAAATTCTTGAAATAATTAATAAATTTGAGTCTTCACCAGAAAATACATTTTTAGGAGGATATTTCAATAAATTCATTTTTGATATTAAGCAATTAAAGTTTAATATGTATGCAAAGGACTATGATAGATTAACATCAAACTTAAAATATCAAAGCCAATGCTTCCTATTATATTTTAAAGAAATGAAAAAAATGCTAAAAGAAGTACAACAGCTAATTATAGAAACAGTAACAAAATCTAATGAAAGTCATAATATAAAATAGAAAATAAATTTTAAAATATGGAGGGTATTATGGAAAAGGAAATAGATGGTAAAGTATACAAAGATGTCCCCGTTGTTAAAATGATAATTAATGGGAAAGAAATTAATGGTAATGTGATTTCAGCAGAGGATGCCTCAGATGATACTATAACAGCAACTATAATAACTGAACCCGAAGAAGAAAATAAAAAGTAATTACGATTACTTTAAAGTAAATGAACAATAATTTTAATTGTATTTTAATAAGAGGTAAATCCTTAAACCCATGCGGAAAAAATATATTAAATTTAATTCTAAATGTAGAAAAAAGTACTCTTATAAAGGGAACTGTTTATGCATGCAAATGTGTACCAAGTGTTGGTGCTTCAATAAAAGTTGTTGAAATAAACCCATGTAATAAGAAAAGAAAAATATTAGGATACACCTATACTGATGGCAAAGGAGAATATCAATTTAGGGTGATGCCAATATCTTATATGATATATGAATTCACAGCATATTCCCCCTTGAAACTGTAATATTTGTAAAAGGTAGCAATTTTTAAACATGACTGCATAGTTGGGGACTTTTTACGTTGAAGGTAGAGTTAAGGAGGAAAATATGTGTATAGTAACCAAAAATCAATTAGTGTAACCTATTATATTAATGAACAAAAATATTCATATTATTATTGGAACGCTGTTAAAAGAAAAATCCCAGTTATTTTATCAGGAAAAATTGTAGATTTAAATGGAAATAATATAGAGGGTGTCATTATTGAAGTTAAAAAACTTGATTACAATTACACTCCATGTAAAATAACTAATTTATGTTCTACAATATCCAAGAAAGATGGAGCATACAGTATATGTCTCCAAAAGCAATGCGATGTTGATTATAAGCTATGCATGTATCCTCCTTTAATAAGAGAGTAATGTTTACTCAACCATCACTTTACTACATTTAACTATTTTTAATTACTTCCTGCTAAAGTTTAGAAACTGGTGTACAGTTTTTGAGTTATATGATTAATTGTGCAATTAATCACCTAAAATAAGTAGGTACCCATATTTACTAGAATGCAAAACCCATTTATATAATATTTAGTAATTAAATTAGGAGTGTAAATATTATGGATATAAGTAAGATTTTAATAAACAAAGAAATTTCAATTAGAGATGCAATAGAAAAGTTAGACAAAAGTACAAAAAGAATAGCCCTTATAATGGAAGATAACAAATTAGTTGGAGTAGTTACTGATGGTGATATAAGAAGATGGATATTAAAAAATGGAGATCTCTCCTATAAGGTAGAACTAATAATGAATCACTCACCAATCGTTTTAACACCTACTAATATACATCATGCAAATGAAATCATGATGAATAAGCATATTGAAGCAATCCCAATTGTAGATGAAAATAAAGAGGTTGTGGATATAGTGTTTTGGAATGATCTTTATCACAAGAAATTTAACTATACTAATATTAATAATATTGCTGTGGTTATTATGGCCGGTGGAAAAGGAACAAGACTTAAGCCATATACTACTATTATACCAAAGGGGTTATTACCCATAGGAGATATCCCGATAGTAGAGAGGATTATAAATAAGTTTTTGGAGTATAATTTTAATGATTATTATCTTACTATAAATTATAAAAAAGAAATAGTTAAAGCATATTTTAATGAAGCAGGTCCATATAATATTTCATTCATAGAAGAGAGTAAACCTCTGGGTACAGCTGGCAGTCTAAGCCTTTTAAGAGATACCTTGAAAAATTGTTTTTTTGTAACTAATTGTGACATATTAGTTAATACAAATTATTCTAAGGTTGTGGAATATCATAAAAAGCATAATTATAAGATTACAGTGGTCGTAGCTCTTAAAGACTATATAATTCCATATGGAGTTTTTAAACTGAATGAAAGTGGTAAAATAGATTCATTAATGGAAAAACCTAAATATGAGTTTTTAGTAAATATAGGAATGTATTTGTTAGAACCCGAAGTGCTTAAATATATTCCGGAAAATACTTATTTTGATATGACAGAACTAATTACAAGGAGTATAGAAGAGGGAGAATCAGTAGGCGTATATCCTGTCAGTGATAATGACTGGCTAGACATGGGTGAATTTAAGTCAATGGAAAATATGGTAGAAAAATTAAATATATAAAGAAGAAATAATGTACTAGTGCTAACCCTAGAATCCTTCTGATTTTAAATCAATTAGTAATATTGTGAAAAGTTAAAAAATGAAGCTGATATTATTAATAATCTTGTAAGTAACTTATTATAAATAAAAATTCAAGTGTGTTTTACATTTTTTAGTTGAAAACATTAAATGCATATCTATAATATCAATTGGAAAATATATAAAGCCAAATATTCCAGCACCAATAAATCCAATAAAACTACACAGCCAAAATTGTTCTCCTTATTATTACAGTATAATCTGTGAGCAGTTAAATACCAGGTTATCTTTGCTTATGGCATCACTAAAATCACATAAGGGCTTTCTCTATGCTACAAATAAAAAGTTCTCCTATAGCTCAAATGGTAGCATTCTAGTGGGTTATAAATATAATATCTTAATTTGCTTCTTGGAATTGTATTTCCAACACTATTAGGAGATAAATAATTGTCCAAATCAACAAAATCATCAAACAATACTCTGTTTTATTACTATTTAAAACATTTTATTAGTTCCATATACAAAAATAAAGTAATGTATAACAGACAAGTTTCTACGCTTGAAATCATACACTACTTCATCTTCACAAATGGCTCAAAGCCTTGTTACGCCTATTCCCACTCAATAGTGGAAGGTGGCTTTGAGGTTATATCGTAAACAATTCTATTTACTCCCTTAACTTCATTAACAATTCTACTAGATACCTTATCTAATACTTCATATGGGATTCTAGCCCAATCAGATGTCATTCCATCAGAACTAGTTACTGCTCTTAGAGCAACTGTATGACAGTATGTTCTCTCATCGCCCATAACTCCAACGGATTGGATGTTAGGTAGACATGCAAAGTATTGCCATATTTGGCCCTCTAGTCCAGCTTTTGCTATTTCATCTCTAAATATTGCATCTGCTTCACTAGTAATAAATAATTTTTCTGGTGTTATTTCTCCAAGTACTCTTATAGCAAGTCCTGGTCCCGGAAATGGTTGCCTCCATACTAAATAATGAGGGATTCCAAGTTCTTCTCCCACTGCTCTAACTTCGTCTTTAAATAATTGTCTTAAAGGCTCTATTAGTTTAAAGTGCATATCTTCTGGAAGTCCACCAACATTATGGTGACTTTTTATAGTAGCTGAAGTAGCCGTTCCGCTTTCAACTACATCTGGATATATTGTGCCTTGAACAAGAAAATCTAATTGTCCTAGTTTATTAGATTCTTCTTCGAATACTCTTATAAACTCTTCTCCAATTATCTTTCTCTTTTTCTCTGGGTCACTAACTCCCTTAAGCTTACCTAAAAATCTCTTTTGAGCGTTAACTCTTATTATGTTCATGTCAAATTCGCCACCGAACATTTTTTCAACTTGGTCTCCTTCATCTTTTCTTAAAAGACCGTGATCTACAAAAACGCAAGTTAACTGATTTCCTATTGCCTTATGTACAAGTACTGCAGCAACTGAAGAATCCACTCCACCAGATAATGCACAAAGAACCTTTTTATCTCCAACTATTTCTTTTATAGCTTTGATTTTCTCTTCTGCAAATGATGACATTGACCAATCGCCCTTAACCTCACAAACATCATATAAAAACTTTCTAATCATTTCTTCACCAAAAAGAGTATGTTTTACTTCTGGATGAAACTGAACTCCATAGAGTTTTTTAGAATCATTAGATATAGCTGCTACAGGACAATGTTTAGTAGTTGCAATTATATCAAATCCTTTTGGCACCTCAGAAATATGATCTGTATGGCTCATCCAACATTGGTTTTCTTCTATCCCTGAAAAAATAATAGAATCCTTATGCAGATTGACTTCTATTTTTCCATACTCGCGAACTTCAGATGTTATAACTTTTCCACCGTAAGCTTGTGCCATCAATTGAGCACCATAACATATTCCTAAGATAGGTATACCTAATTCAAAAATTTTATTTTCTATTTTTGGAGCACCACTTGCGTATACACTATTAGGTCCTCCAGTAAATATTATTCCCTTTGGATTCATATTTTTTATTTCTTCAACCGAGCGTGTATATGGTATTATTTCACAATACACATTATTTTCTCTAACTCTTCTTGCAATAAGTTGATTATATTGACCACCAAAATCAACTACCAAAACTAATTCTCTATTAATCAATGTTTTTCCTCCTGTAGACTAAGCCTTAAGCTTAGCTATTCTCATCTATACTAGCCGTTCTCGTCTATTCTAGCCGTTCTCGTCTATTCTAGCCGTTCTCGTCTATTCTAGCCGTTCTCGTCTATTCTAGCCGTTCTCGTCTATTCTAGCCGTTCTCGTCTATTCTAGCCGTTCTCGTCT
>NZ_JAHLEC010000043.1 GCF_018861705.1 Clostridium psychrophilum
CAACAATTATACCAGAAAGAGGGGGTCATTGTTTTTTTTCTTAAAAACAGCTACAATCCTTGCAATTGCAGGGTCTTAAATAAATAAAACAAAGATAGTGTTAACACTATCTTAGGATAGGGTGAGGATAAGATATGAAAAAAGTGGCTTTATATATACACATTCCTTTTTGTAAGCAGAAGTGTTTATATTGTGATTTCCCGTCATTTGCTGGTAAAGAGGGGTGTATGATTGATTATGCCTCAGCTCTTGCAAAAGAAATAGATAGTATTAAAGATAAAAAAATAAAAACTATATTTATAGGTGGGGGAACTCCCACCTATTTATCTTTAGAAGGCTGGGAGATAATAAAAAAAAGTATTATTAAATTAGATGTATGTTCTGATTTAGAATTTACAGTAGAAGGAAACCCGGGGACATTTACAAGAGAAAAATTAGAGTTTTTAAAGAAAATGGGAGTTAATAGACTTAGCATTGGTCTCCAAGCTTGGCAAGATTCCTTACTTAAAGAGCTCGGCAGAATCCATACTATTGAAGATTTTATTGAAAGTTTTGAAATGGCTAGAGATATAGGATTTAATAATATAAATGTTGATTTAATGTTTGGACTTCCATCTCAAACGCTTAAGCAGTATATAGAGACTTTAAAAAATGTGATTGATCTTAAACCAGAACATTTGTCTTGTTATAATTTAATAATTGAAGAGGGAACGGAGTTTTATAAAAGATTTGAAGAAGGTAATTTAAAATTACCAGATGAAGAATTAGAAAGAACTATGTATGCAAAAACTATAGATGTCTTAAAGGACAATGGATATATACAATATGAAATTTCTAATTTTGCAAAAGGAAACAAGGTATGCAGGCACAATTTAGTTTACTGGGAAATGGATGAATATATTGGTTGCGGATCTGCATCTCATTCATATAGTGATGGATTTAGATATAGAAATGAGGAAAATATAGAAAAATATATTAAGATGATGAATGTTAATAACAATGCAATAGTGGAAAAAACAAAAAATTCCTATAAAGATGATATGGAAGAGTTTATGTTTATGGGTCTTAGAAAGTCTGCAGGTATAAGCAAAAGTGAATTCATGACAAGGTTCGGAATCGATATGACTAGTGTTTATGGGAAAGTAATAGATAAATATACAAGTACTGGTTTTATGAAAGAAAATAGGGAGAGTATATTTTTAACATTTGATGGGATTGAGGTATCTAATGTTATCATGGCGGAAATTATTTTGTAAATCTAAATATTAAAATAAAAATTTTATATAAGATTCATGCAAGATATGAAGGAATATATAGCATGAGTGATCTAAATTGAAATAGACGTTATATACTGCCATATTTAAAAACAAAGGTTATTGACAAAATCAATAGCTAATGATACATTTAATACATGCTCGTTAGCACTCAACGGTAGTGAGTGCTAATAAAAGAGGTGATATTATGGAAATGGATGAAAGAAAAATTAAGATACTTCAGGCTATAATTACAGATTATATAAACAATGGTGAGCCTGTAGGGTCCAGAACCATAGCAAAAAAATATGATCTAGGTATTAGTTCAGCTACTATAAGAAATGAAATGTCAGATCTCGAAGATATGGGGTATATAGAACATCTACATACCTCATCAGGTAGAAAACCATCAGATAAGGGTTATAGATTATATGTTGATAGACTAATGGAACTTACAAAACTATCAACTGAAGAAGAGTATATGATTAAAAACCACCTTATTAATGCCGCTTTATATGAGGTTGATAAAATTGTTAAGCAGGCAACACAAATGCTTGCACTTCTTACAAATCTTACATCTATAGTAAAGGCACCATCTGTTCAAAAAAGTTGTATAAAGTATATTCAATTAGTTAATTTAGATGGTGTAAGTTTATTATTTGTAATTATTACTGATAGTGGTATTATTAAAAACAATGTTATAAAGATTAGTAAGCCTCTTAGTAGTTCTACCATAGAAAAACTTACAAACATACTTAATTGTAGATTAGGAAAGCTTACAATTCAGCAAATAAATTTGGAGGTCATAAATAATTTAAAAAGTGATTTAGTCGCTTATGAAGAAATTTTTGATGGTATTATTCCAGCTTTATATGATAGTTTGTCTGGTGTTGATGCTTCAGAAGTGTATATTCAAGGTGCTGCAAATATATTTAACTATCCAGAATATAATAATATTACTAAAGCTCGAGAATTTTTAGTTTTGGTTGACAATAAGGAAAGTATAAATAGTTTACTTGGAGCTAATGATACGACTGGTAATATTACAATTAAAATTGGTGGAGAAAATTTTGTGAAATGTGCTCGTGAGTGCAGTATTATAACTGCAGTTTATAGTGCATCTGGAATACCATTAGGATCTATTGGTGTTATAGGACCGACAAGGATTCCATACGGAAAAGTTATTTCTGTATTAATTGAAGTGGTTAAAGAATTAAATGATAATATAGCTCAAATATATAATGATCATAGATAAAGTTTTAAATTAGAAGATTTACTTTGAGCCAGAAATGGAGGAATAATTTAGTGTGTACAAACAATGTTGAAGAAATGGAAGAAGCCAATACTAAAGCATCAGATGAAGGGTCAAGTTCAGTTGATGAAACTAGCGAATCCCAAAGTAATGAGCAAGAGAATGATAGTATTGAAGACAAAACATTAGAAGATGCTGAGGTACTAGAAGAAGCTGAGATAGTAGAAGACCCTGAAAATGTGGAAAATGAAGAGTTAGAAGCCAATGAGCCAGAAGAACTTTTAGAAAGTGATAAAGTAAAGGATATGAAAAAAAATAAGAAGAAATTACAAGAAGAAAACAAAAAATTGCAAGAAGATGTAGACGCTGTTAAAGACAAATTTTTAAGAACGACTGCTGAATATGAAAACTTTAGGAAAAGAACTGTAAAAGAAAAACAAAACATATACACAGATGCCTGTGCTGATGTTTTAAAAGAAATTTTACCAGTGCTTGATAACTTAGAAAGAGCGCTTTCTGTTGAAGGTGGCGGTGAAGACCTAAGAACTGGTGTAGAAAATACAGTTAAATTATTTGATACTGCATTTAAAAAGCTAGGGGTTGAAGAATTAGCTTCAACAGGTGAATTTGACCCTAATCTACACAACGCAGTAATGCATGTAGAAGATGAAGAATATGGAGTAAATCAGATAGTAGAAGTATTACAAAAAGGTTATAAAAAACAAGACAAAGTATTAAGACACAGTATGGTTAAAGTTGCTAATTAAAGATTCAAATTATAAAAAAATAAATATTATAACAGTTATTAATTGTTATGGTATAAAAGGAATATAGGGAGGATTTAATAATGGGAAAAATTATAGGAATAGATTTAGGTACAACAAATTCATGTGTAGCAGTTATGGAGGGTGGAGAAGCTGTCGTAATTTCTAATTCAGAAGGCGCAAGAACTACACCATCTGTAGTTTCATTTCAAGCGAATGGTGAAAGATTAGTAGGTCAAGTGGCTAAAAGACAGGCAATAACAAATCCAGATAAAACAATAATGTCAATAAAAAGAGAAATGGGTACAGACCATAAAGTAACAATAGACGGAAAAGCACATACACCACAAGAAATCTCAGCTTATATATTACAAAAAATAAAAGCAGATGCAGAGGCTTATTTAGGCGAAAAAGTTACAGAAGCTGTTATAACTGTACCAGCATATTTTAATGATGGTCAAAGACAAGCAACAAAAGATGCAGGAAAAATAGCAGGTCTTGAAGTTAAGAGAATAATAAATGAACCAACAGCAGCAGCACTAGCTTACGGACTAGATAAAATGGATGTTAACCAAAAGATATTGGTATATGATTTAGGTGGCGGTACATTTGATGTATCTATATTAGAACTTGGTGATGGTTTATTCGAAGTTAAATCTACTAACGGAAATACAAAACTTGGTGGAGATGACTTTGACGAAAATGTTATGAACTATATAGCAGATACTTTTAAGGCAGATAATGGAATAGATTTAAGAAATGATAAAATGGCTGTTCAAAGACTTAAAGAAGCCGCTGAAAAAGCAAAAATTGAATTATCATCATCAACACAAACAAATATTAATCTACCATTTATTACAGCTGACGCAACAGGTCCTAAGCATATAGATATGAACTTAACAAGAGCTAAATTTAATGAATTAACTCATGATTTAGTTGCTTCAACAATAGAACCTATGAAAAAAGCAATTGCAGATGCAGGTTTATCTCTTAATGAAATAGATAAGATTGTACTTGTAGGTGGTTCAACAAGAACACCAGCAGTTCAAGATGCAGTTAAAGAATTTACTGGTAAAGAACCTTCAAAGGGAGTAAATCCAGATGAGTGTGTTGCACTTGGCGCAGCAATTCAAGCAGGAGTATTAAGTGGAGACGTTAAAGATGTTTTACTTCTTGATGTAACTCCATTAACACTAGGAATTGAAACTTTAGGTGGAATAGCTACTTCTCTAATTGATAGAAATACTACAATTCCAGCTAAAAAGAGTCAAGTATTCTCAACAGCTGCAGATGGTCAAACATCAGTTGAAATTAATATTGTTCAAGGTGAACGTCAAATGGCTGCAGCTAATAAATCCTTAGGAAGAGTTACACTTTCAGGAATTGCATCAGCACCAAGAGGAATTCCACAAATAGAGGTTACTTTTGATATAGATGCTAACGGCATTGTAAATGTATCAGCTAAGGACAAAGGAACAGGAAAAGAAGCTAAAATAACAATCACAGCATCAACTAATTTAAGTGATGACGAAATTGATAAAGCAGTAAAAGAAGCAGAAAAATTTGCAGGCGAAGATAAGAAGAGAAAAGAAGAAATAGAAGTTAAGAATAATGCAGAACAGTTAGTATATCAAACTGAAAAAAGCTTAACTGACCTTGGAGATAAAGTATCAGAGGAAGATAAGAAAGATATAGAGGCTAAATTAGAAGCTCTTAAAAAGATTAAAGATCTTGACGATACTGAAGCTACAAAGAAATCTACTGAAGAGTTAACTCAGGCTTTCTATGCAGTAACTACAAAGGTATACCAGGCAGAAGCAGAAGCAGCTAAAGCTCAAGGCGGTGCTCCAAGTGACGATAATGCCACAGGAGATACTAAGACAGATGACAATGTAGTAGATGCTGACTACAAGGTAGAAGAAGACGAAAAGAAAGATGAAACAAAAAAAGAAGATAAATAATTAATATAATAATAAAATTGGGGATGGGTAACTACCCTTCCCCAATTTTAATGTTCCTTAAGTAAAACAATAATATCAAAAGTGATAGAATAACTATATAATATTAGGACTTGTTTATATTAAGGGTTAGTTTATAATATAAAAGTATATATATTTTAGGTGGTGAAAAACTAGATGGCAAATAAAGATTATTATGAAACACTTGGCATAGGTAGAGATGCAAGTGAAGAAGAAATTAAAAAAGCTTTTAAAAAAGGTGCGTTAAAATACCATCCAGATAGAAATCCAGATAATAAAGCAGCTGAAGAGAAATTCAAAGAAATGAATGAAGCATACCAGGTTTTATCTAATCCAGAAAAAAAATCAAGGTATGATCAATATGGTACAGCTGATGCTGGAGGATCGGGATTTGAAAGTAGTTCTGATTTTTCAGGTTTTGGTGGATTTGGCGATATATTTGGAGACATATTTGGAGGGGGATCCTCTCAAAGAAATCAGAATGGGCCAAGAAAAGGTGCAGATTTAGAATATAATCTAAGTTTACGCTTTGAGGAAGCTGTTTTCGGTGTAGAAAAACAAGTTTCTATTACAAGAAATGAAAAATGTGGTGAATGTGGTGGAAGCGGTGCTAAAGCCGGTACAACACCTAAAACTTGTGATAAGTGTGGCGGACATGGTCAGATAAAAGTTCAGAGAAATACTGCTTTTGGAAGTTTCGCTAGTATGAGTACTTGTGATAAGTGTGGAGGTAGTGGACAAATAATATCTGAACCATGTAAAAATTGTCATGGTTCCGGAAAAGAAAGAAAAAATAGAAAGATTAAAATTACTGTTCCAGGTGGAGTTGATACTGGGAATGTTATGCCTTTAAGAGGCCAAGGAGAACAAGGCGAAAAGGGCGGTCCATCAGGAGATTTATACATTAATATTAGAGTTGCTCCTAGCAAAACTTTTAAGAGAAACGGTAATGATGTTCATATAGAATCTCATATAAGTTTTGGGTGCGCAACAATGGGCACTGAAATTAAGGTGTCAACAGTAGATGGAGACGTTAAATACAAAGTTCCAGGAGGAACACAATCTGGAACTGTATTTAGACTTAAGGGTAAGGGAATACCTAGAGTAAACGGACACGGAAGAGGAGATCAATATGTAAAAGTTGTTGTTGATATTCCAAAAACATTGAATGATAAGCAAAAAGATGCTTTAAAAACATTCATGGAAGCAAGTGGTGAGAACGTAGACTTATTTGATGATAACAAAAAGTCTTTTGTAGATAAAATATTGGGTAAATAATAATAAAAAACTCCGTTTTGCGAAACGGAGTTTTTTATTGTAAATAAGGAGAATAATGATGAATAAAGATTGGATGGAAGTAACTATTATAACAAGCACTGCAGCAGTTGAGGCGGTTTCTGCAATGTTATATAATACAGGTGTAAAAGGAGTTTCTATACTAGATCCTTTAGATCTAATATATAGGCGAGACCATACTACAGATTGGGACTATTTTGACGAAACAATTATAGACACAAAAAGCGGGGTTGTAATTAAAGGTTATTATAAGGATGACCAACAATTTGAAAAACATTTAGAAGAAATTAAAACAGGGGTAAATAACTTACCAAGCTTTGGACTAGATAAAGGTGTTGGATCTGTCATTGCGGAAAAAGTAAATGAGGAAGATTGGGAAAATAACTGGAAAAAGTATTATAAACCAATAAAAGTAGGAGAAAAGGTAGTTATAAAGCCAATATGGGAAGAGTACATTAAAAAGCCAGATGAAATAATTGTTGAGTTAGATCCAGGTATGGCTTTTGGTACTGGTTCTCACGAAACTACTAGGATGTGTATAAAAGCATTAGAGAGACATGTAGACAACAACTCAACTGTCTTTGATATAGGAACAGGGTCAGGAATATTGGCTATTACAGCAGCCAAATTAGGAGCTAAAAAAACAATAGGTGTTGATTTAGATCCAGTAGCAGTAGATTCCGCAAAACAAAATATTTCTTACAATGATATAAATAACATTGAGATATTATACGGAGATCTGTTGGAAGTGGTTAAGGGAAAGGCAAACATTGTTATAGCAAACATTATGGCTGATATAATAATGCTTTTGACTGATCAAGTTAAATCGGTATTAGTTTGCGGTGGGTATTTTATATCTTCAGGAATAATTTTATGTAAAAAAGATGAAGTAATAAATAAGTTAACTGAGTGTGGTTTTTCAGTTGAGGAGATAAACACAGAGGGAGAATGGGTTTGCATAGTTGCAAAGTTAATGTAAAACAAGGCATATTAAGGCTAAGGCTTGAGGGAGAATAAATTATGCATAAGTTTTTTGTTCCAAAAGAGAATATAAATGGTAATGATGCAGTTATAGACAATGAAGATGTTAAACATATATATAGGGTATTAAGACTGCAAGTTGGAAATAAGATAAGTATCAATAACTGTGAGGGAAAAGAGTATATTGGAGAAATAACATATATCGATAAGAAAGTTGTTAATGTAAATTTATTAGAAGAAAATCCTATAAATAACGAAAGCCCTATTGAAGTATATTTATTTCAAGGTTTGCCTAAATCAACAAAAATGGATTTGATAGTTCAAAAAAATACAGAGCTTGGAGTTAAAGAAATAACACCTATACTAACTGAAAGAGTAGTTGTTAAAACTGAGCTTAAGGATTATAAGAAAATAGATAGGTGGAATAGGATAGCACTTGAAGCATGTAAGCAGTGTAAAAGAAGTTTGGTACCTCAGATCAATGAAACTATAGAGTTTGATAATTTGCTTGAAGAATTAAGAAAAGTGGATTTAGTGGTGGTTCCTTATGAAAATGAAGAGGGCTATGGTATAAAGAAGCTAGTAAAAGAAGTAGATAAAACACATATTAATAAAGTTGCAATTGTCATAGGGCCAGAGGGTGGATTTGAAGAAATTGAGATATTAAAACTCAAAGAAATAGGAGCAAAAATTGTAACTTTAGGGCCAAGGATACTTAGAACTGAGACTGCTGGTTTTACATGTTTAAGTCTTATAATGTATGAACTAGGAGATCTAGGAGGAAAAATGTGATGAAAGTTGCAATTACTACCTTGGGGTGTAGAGTTACATCTAATAAAAATCATACAATGCGAAGATTAATATATGATTTTAGAAGTACAAGAATTATAAAAAATCCATATTATTAAAATTATAAGCAGGAAAATAAAGTTTTATGTTGAATAGTATAGTATAGGATGAATTGGAGGTGATTATGTGGCAGAGGAAGAATGTATTTTTTGTAAAATAGCGAAGGGTCAAATTCCTTGCGAAATGGTTTATGAAGATGATAAAGTCATAGCATTTAAAGACATAAGCCCAGAGGCACCAATACATGTTATAATTATTCCAAGACAACATATTGTCAACCTAAATTTACTAAAGCAAGATGAAGTAGAAATAATAGGACATATATTTATGGTTGCAAAAAAAATTGTAAAAACCTTAGGAATTGATAAGAGCGGATATAGAATTGTTAATAATTGTGGAGAACAAGGTGGTCAAACAGTTCAACATTTACATTTTCATTTATTAGGTGGACGGATGCTTAAATGGCCACCGGGTTAAGGCACAGAGCGTATTGAATTAAACAATAAGTTAATATGTATGTTTAATTTTTAAAATGATAGCATTTATAAATATTTATATAAAAAATACATTATATCTAATAAATCAGTAATGAAAATGTTGACATAATGTTAAGCTGTGTTGTATAATAAAAAATGTGCTATTTAGGCCCCGCATTAGCTGCTTTTAAAATGAATTGAGCTAGCGGAGGGAGGGATAATGATGTCAGAAATTAAAGTTGGAACAGACGAAACAATTGAGAATGCTTTAAGAAGGTTTAAGAAAAAATGCGCAAGAAGTGGAGTTCTCGGAGAAGTAAGAAAAAGAGAACACTATGAAAAACCAAGCGTTAAGAAGAAGTTGAAATCAGAAGCTGCAAGAAAGAGAAAATTTAAATAGAATTTTTGAAAATGGAAAGCAACAAGGTTTGGTTTTTTAAACAATAAATCTTGTTAAAATACCTTCCTCAGTAGTTAACTAAATCATAAATTTAGAGCTATTCATAGAAGCAGTTATGTAATTGGGAGATATTGGCATGAAACACATTGAAAAATATGTTTGCTTTATTGCTTAAAGTTATGGGCAATGTAAAAGGTAAACTTGTTAGTGAAATAGTAGAATGAAATTTTAATAAATGAAGGACTCGGTAATTACTGAGTCCTTTTTTTTTATCCAAAAATTATAAAGTTAAAAAACTGTAATTTCTTAAGCCTTTTTTTCATAAATTTAGTATGAAGTATTTTAGTGAGGTGAGAGTTATGGATAATAAATTCTATAAAGCAAAAGAAGTTATAGCAAGTAAGTTAGATTTGCCAAGAGACATTCTATTAGATTTACCCAAAATTACTATTTTGGCTAATAATGAAATAAACATAGAAAATCATAAAGGTATAATAATATTCGAAGAAGAGCAAATAAAAATAGATTCAAATGTGGGCGAAATCTCGATTTATGGTAAAGATTTTAAAATATTATTTATAGGGGGAAACACAATAACTTTAAGTGGATACTTTAAGTCTGTTGTGTATGAAAGCTATGAATAATTTTAAAAAGTATAAAAAGGGAATCATTACAATGGAAATTGAGTCATTAATGCCAGAAAGGTTTATAAATTTATTATGGAAAAATGGTGTTATAGCAAAAAACATAAATAAAATCAACGTAACAACTATAATTTTGCAAGTAAAATTGAGTGATTATGGTGAAATTAGCAAAGTTGCAAAGCGAACTAATACTAGGGTTAAAATTATTGGAAGAAGTGGAATATCTTTTTTTATAATAAAATTAAAAAGAAGATCTGCACTTTTTATAGGAATAATTTTATTTGGAAGTATAATATATTATTTGTCTACGTTTGTATGGAACATAGAAATTAACACAGAAAATTATATAAGTCCTTATGAATTACGTAATCAAATTAAAAGTCTTGGAATAAGGCCAGGACTTAAAAAAAAGGATATAGATGTATACGCTCTTGAGAAAAAAATAACTATAAACAATGATGAAATAATGTGGGTAAAAGCAAGGATTGATGGTGTTAAACTAAAAGTTGATGTAATAGAAAGACAATCCCCACCTATAATAGTTAGTAACAAAACACCTTGCAATTTAATAGCAATCAAAGATGGAATAGTTGCTAGAGTATTCACAACTGGTGGTACAGCAATTGTGATGGATGGAACTGTAATACAAAAGGGAGACATATTAGTTAAGGGGGAACAAGGCAAAGAAGAAGCTCTTTACCCAGTACATGCAGAAGGAGAAGTTATAGCTAAAACTTTTTATGAGAAGACTAAAACTGTTCCACTAAATAAAATAACTAAAGTCAGAACTGGCAAAAGCATAACTAATTTATATGTTAAAATTGGAAATAAAAAAATTTATCTGAAAAATAGCTTAATTCCATATACTAATTATGATAAAATAGAAAATAGTAATAATCTAATAAACAAAGAAATCTATTATCAAGTTGAACAAAAAAATATACATGCAAATTCAAAAGAAATTGTAAAAGAATTATATTCTACAATATTTAAGAATTTTGATAAAAGTGTAAAGGTTATAAATAAAATTGAAAATGTAAAAAAGGAGAAAGATAAATATATAATAAAAGTATTGGTTGTTGCTGAGGAGAATGTTGCATCAGAAGCAAATATAGTACCTGATACTAGTAATACAACTGAGAAAAAATAATGTATATGAAAAAAACGGATTAATATACTTTTGGTTTACTTGAGAAGAAAAGGATGGGGTTGGGTTATGAAAAATATTAAGGGGCTTATGAAACTTGATAAGGCAAAGCCGTTTTTAATTTTTATAGTTACGGCGATTATAATATATTCGATTTTAGTAACGGCACTAGTTCCCAAAAAGTATACGTTAAATGTTGGGGATATTGCAAATGCAGATATAAAAGCTCCTAGAGAAGTTGAAAATGAAATGTCCACTGAGAATAATAGAACTAAGGCTGTAGAGTCTGTAGGACAAAAAACAATTAAAATCCCAGTGAATGAAAAGGCAGTAAAGAATATTGGCGATTTATTTGCTAAAGTAGCATTATTAAATAGTACACAAGATAGTACTTCATCTGTTAAATTATTATCAGAAAAGGAAAAAATAGATTCACTCAAAAGCAAAAATTCAATCTCTGACTTTACTTACGAGCAATATCAGACCTTAATAAAACTTGATCGTAGTGATGCGAATGAGCTGCAAAAATTTCTTGAAGATACAATGACAGCTCTTTATGATTTAACTACAATTAATGAAAATAAACCTAAAGAAATTGTAATGGCTCAGGGAATTATTGCCACAGCTTTTAATAATTCTAATTTTCCAAAGAATATACGTGAAATTGGGATGTCTATTGCAAATGCAGAGGTACATCCTAATACAATATATGATAAAAAAGGTACAGATGTGTTAATAGAGGAAGCAAGAAAAAATGTTAAACCTGTTATGATTAAGAAGGAGCAGATTATTGTTAAAGAAGGGGAGCCAATAACCAGTGAACAAAAGGCTCTACTTGAATCGTTAGGGCTCCTAGATAATACTAATAATATTGAATGGTCATTATATTTAAGTCTAGCAGCTCTTGTTTGTCTTGTAATCTTACTTCAATGGTATTACTTATATAAATATCATAAGCAAATATTTAATGATATTAAAAAATTAATTATGTTAAATGCTCTTAATATAATAGCTATATTGATTGCAAGAGTAATAGGGGTAACTTCAATGTTTGTAATTCCACTGGCATGTGTACCAATGCTTATGGCTATTCTAACTAATGATGAGGTGTCAATTGCTTTAAACATTCTTAATTGTATTCTTATAAGTGTTGGAGTTAATTTTAATTATGAAATTACAATATTGGCTGTACTAAATTCCATTGTTGGGGTTATGTTACTTAAGAAAATGCAACAAAGAAATGATATATTATATTCATCCATATATATTGCAATAGTTAATTTGATGGTGTATCTTTCTATGGGATTTTTACTAAGTAACAGTATAATGGATGTTTTAAAAAAGGCGGGAATGGTGTTTCTTGCAAGTCTCATATCTGGAGTACTCACTATAGGCTTTTTACCATTCTTCGAAAGCTTTTTTGACATAGTGACTACTGTTAAACTTTTAGAATTATCAAATCCTAATCATCCATTATTAAAAAGGTTACTTTTAGAGGCACCGGGAAGTTATCATCATTCAGTACTTGTAGCTAATCTTTCTGAAGTCGCAGCAGAGGTAGTTGAAGCAAATCCTGCGCTTGCAAGGGTTGCTGCATATTATCATGATATCGGAAAAATTAAAAGACCCTATTTTTTCAAAGAGAATCAATTAGGAAATGATAATCCACATGATAAAATAACGCCAAATTTAAGTACACTTATAATCATCTCTCATGTCAAGGATGGACTTGAACTTGCAAAAAAATATAAAATACCTAAAGTTATTCAAGATGTAATTGTGCAACATCATGGTACCACTTTAGTTAAATATTTTTATGTAACAATGAAAAATTCTAGTGAAAATCCAGATGATATAAAAGAGGAGGATTTTAGATATCAAGGTCCAAATCCTGAGAGCAAGGAAGCTGCAATTATAATGCTCGCGGATGCAGTGGAAGCTGCTGTAAGATCTATCCAAAATCCGACAAAAGGTAAAATTGAGGAAATGGTTAATAATCTAATAAAAAGTAGACTCAATGATGGGCAATTAAATAATTGTGATTTAACTTTAAAAGATTTAGAAAAGATAAGGAAGGCATTTATGAAAGTTCTTTCAGGAATATATCATGAAAGAATTGAGTATCCATTAGAAAAATGGCAAAAAGATAAAGAAAGTGAAAATAAATAACATGCAGAAGAGTAGCGGCTATTTATTACTTTGAATTAAGTAAAGGAGTATGAATAAGTATGATTTACATTGATAATAGGCAAAATAAGATTGAAGTTACGAGTGAACTCATAAATGTTATAAAAGAGGTCATTGAGTATACATTGCAAGAGGAGAAACTTTTTATAGATAATGAAGTAAGCGTAATATTAATTGATAATGAAGAAATTAAAAAAATAAATCTTAAGCAACGAGGAATAGATAAAATTACAGATGTCTTATCATTTCCTATGTTATATTACCCTAAAAACAAGGTTTTTAAAGATGTGTATGTAAACTATAAATTTGGAGAAAGTGATTTGTATGATAATAAGTTAGTGATTGGTGATGTTGCATTATCTGTAGAAAGATCTAAGGAGCAAAGTGAAGAATATGGGCATTCATTTACACGTGAATGTGCTTATCTTACAGTGCATTCAATTTTGCATCTTTTAGGTTATGACCACATGGAAGAAACTCAAAAAAGTATTATGAGAAAAAGAGAAGAAGAAATATTAAACAATTTTAACATTTCTCGATAAAATATATTACAGCGACTCAGGAGACGATTTAATAAACCTTAAAGTATTATAATATTTACAAAGGTGGTTAAGTATGAAAGTTAAAAAATTAGTTGATAGTTTCAATTATGCTATTGAGGGAATTATATACTCAATTCGTACACAAAGAAATATGAAAATACATATGGTAACTACTATGCTTGTGCTTACTGCCACATTTTTTTTTGATTTGTCAAAGATAGAACTTTTAATTATAACTATAACTATAACACTTGTAATAACGGCGGAAATGATAAATACAGCAGTTGAATGCGCAATAGATGCTACAACTAATTTTTACCATCCTCTAGCTAAAATTGCTAAAAATGTTGCTGCTGGCGCGGTACTTGTGACTGCTATAAATTCAATATTAGTAGCTTATGTTATATTTTGGGACAGAGTAACTCCACTTAACAGGACAGTGATGTTAAAACTTAAAAGATCTGATCCTCACATGATTTTTTTTATACTAGTTATAGTTTGTATTGCAACTGTAGTAGTAAAGGCAATCTATGGTGAAGGAACGCCACTTAGAGGTGGTATGCCAAGTGGTCACGCCACCATAGCTTTTTCATTAGCAACAACCATAACATTATTAAGCAATGAACCATTAATTATGGTATTATCTTATTTCATAGCTGTAATTGTTGCTCAAAGTAGGGTTGATTCAGAAATCCATTCTATAATAGAAGTGGTTTTTGGTGGTGTCTTTGGTACTTTATTAACGTTATTGTTATTTAAAATTTTAGGATAATTCATGTTTTAATTTCATGCATAAAACATCTTAAATATGATTATAATGTTGTTGAAATACTAATAATTGTGATATAATTAATATAGGTGGTTCTTTGCAATAAACTACTTAAACCAGGCGAAAAATGTACATATTATATTAGTATAAAATGAAGAAGATTATATAATTAATACTATGAATAAAATATTACAAGATGTTTTTACTAAAGAAAATGCAGTAAAGACTAATAGCTTATTTAAAAAATTTTATGGATATAAATTAGCAGACTAACTAGTTATTATTTGAAAACATTTTAAGATAACAAAAAGGAGGATATATGTTTAAATCGGGATTCGTAACAATTATTGGAAGGCCTAATGTAGGAAAATCTACATTAATAAATTATATTATGGGGGAAAAGTTATCAATTGTGTCTAGCAGACCACAAACTACACGAAATAATATACAAACTATTTTAACAAATAAAAATTCCCAAATAATATTTGTAGATACTCCAGGAATGCATAAACCTAGACATAAACTAGGCGAATATATGGTTAAAGTGGCGAAACAATCTACTGACGAAGTAGATGTTATATTATTTATAACTACACCTAGCGATAATATTGATAAAGGTGATATTCACATTCTTGAACAATTAAAAGACAGTAAAATTCCAGTGTTTTTGTTAGTTAATAAAATAGATGAGAATACTCAAGGAAGGGTAGCAAAAACTGTTCAAGGTTATTCAGAATACTTTAACTTCAAAGAAATAATACCTATAGCTGCTATAAAAGGTAAAAATGTGGATATAGTTACTAAACTTGTTGAAGAAAATATGCCAGAAGGACCATTATATTATCCAGAAGATATGATTACAGATCAACAAGAGAGATTTATTATAACTGAAATTATAAGAGAAAAAGCATTGAAATTGTTATCACAAGAAGTTCCTCATGGAATAGCAATAGAAATTATTTCCATGAAAAGAGATAAAGATAATATATATAATATTGAGGTTAATATGTTTTGTGAAAAAGATTCACATAAGGGCATAATAATTGGAAAAGGTGGAAAAACCTTGAAGAAGATTCAAGATTATGCAAGACAAGATATAATGAAACTTTTAGGTGAAAAAGTATATTTACGATTATGGGTAAAAGTAAAGAAAGAATGGCGGGACACTTCGAGTATTTTGAAAGAGCTTGGATATAAGTAGGGGATGATTTTCTGTCAGTTTTAAAAACCAGAGCCATAGTTATTAAAACACAAGAGTTTAAAGAAAATGATAAATTAGTATGGTTATTTACTGAAGATTTGGGTAAAATAACGGCTATAGCTAAAGGTGCAAGAAAAAGTAAAAGCAAATATATATCATCAACTCTACCTTGTACTTATGGAGAATTTGTTCTTTTTAAAGGTAGAAATTTATATACAATAAATGAAATTACAATTATAGATTCATTCCAGCAATTATTAAGAAATCTAGACACAATTACATATGCTTCATATTTCAATGAGTTAATTGATATTGCAATGGAAAATGATGAAGTTAATAAAGAACTATTCAGAGATTTAGTATGCACATTTTATTTTATAAAAAATGATGTTATGGATATAGAAATTTTAGCTAGGGCATTTGAATTAAGAATTTTAAAGGCAACAGGTTATGGACTAAACTTTAATCAATGTGTTAAGTGTAGAAAAAAAATTAGTATGTCTAATAATATCGATTCCATATTATATGGACCAATTTGTAAAGATTGTGATAAGTTAAATAGTATATATATTTCAAATCCTACATATAATACATTAAAATTCTTAAATAATTTTGGTATGGATAAAATTAATAGAATTATTGTTTCAAAAACGTCTAAACTTGAATTATATAAAATTTTATCTTATATTATTTCCGAAAGTTATACAAGAAAACCTAAAAGCTTAGAAATGTTTAATTATTTAAGGGAGTACAATGTTAATAATTGATTTGTACCCCTAAATAAAATATAGGGAGGATGATTTTAATGGAAGAAATTACACTAGAAAAAATTGATATTGTTAAAGAAAGAACAGGCGTTTCATATACTGATGCTAAGGAAGCATTAGAAGAGTGTGATAGTAATGTAGTCGATGCTTTAATATATATTGAAGCAAAAGAAAAAAAATCGAATATGTTCAATGTGGATGAAATGTATACTACTAAAGATGAACTTTTAGAATGGATAAAAAGCACAGCTAGAAAAGGCAATGTGTCAAGAATAAAAATAAAGAAAGATCAGACTGTAGTTATAGATATACCTGTTAATGCTGGGATTGCGGCAGGAATATTTGGATTGATTTATCCAGCTTTAATTGCTATAGGATTATTAACTGCTGTACTCACAAAAGTTACTATTGAAGTAACCAAAGCAGATGGCAGTGTAGAAGTAATTAATACTATTATTAAAAATACAGTCGATGATGTTAAAAATAAGATGAGTGATATAAGTGACGATGTAAAAGAAAAATTCAATGAAACAAAAGACAGTTTTAGTAAAAGTAATAAAGATAATAAAGACAAAGACAGTAAAGAAAATTCGAGCGAAGATGTATATCAATATACTGTGAAATTTGATGAGAATGAGGAAAAGGAAGAAGAAGAAGAAGAAGAAGAAGAAGAAAAAGAAGACAAAGACAAAGACAAAGACAAAGACAAAGACAAAGACAAAGACAAAGACAAAGATGATAAAACAGAAGGCCAAGACAAAGAATAATATTATTTGTTTTTTCTTCTGAAAATTATTAATATTGTAAAAATTATGCTTATAAAAGCCAGTAACTAATAGTTACTGGCTTTTATAAAACAAAAATATTGGATAGGTTAGTAAATAAAGTAATTGTAACCCCTACATATCATTATAGAAACGTGGTATAATGATATAAATGGCATGTAAAAATTTAGTAAATATGAATTAATGGAAACGTTTATAATTCAAATATATACCATTTTATACTTATCATCAGATATAATACTAATCGAAGGGGTTGTGTGCAAATGGAAAACAAGAAGTATATCTATCTTTTTAGTGAGGGTAATCGTTCAATGAAAAATCTTTTAGGCGGTAAAGGTGCAAACCTTGCAGATATGACGAGCCTTGGAATCCCAGTTCCACAAGGGTTCACAGTTACTACTGAAGCTTGTAATAAATACTATGAAGATGATAAATTAATTGCACCTGAAATTATTAGTGATATTCATGCTAAAATGACTGAACTTGAAAACATTACAGGAAAGAAGTTTGGTAGTTTAGAAAATCCATTACTTGTATCAGTTCGATCTGGAGCAAGAGCATCAATGCCTGGTATGATGGATACAATATTAAATCTAGGACTAAATGATGATACAGTAGAAGTTATGGCGAAAGCAACAAATAACCCAAGATTTGCTTATGACTCTTACAGAAGATTTATCCAAATGTTTGCTGACGTTGTAATGGACGTTGAAAAAAGAAACTTTGAAAATATGATGGATAAGATGAAGGAAGAAAAAGGCGTAAAATTTGATACGGAATTAGATGCTAATGATTTAAAAAAATTGGTAAAACAATTTAAAGAATTTTATAAAGAAAATCAAGGTGAGGATTTCCCAAGTGACCCAAGCGTACAGCTAATAGCTGCTATTTCTGCAGTATTTAGATCATGGGATAATCCTCGTGCTAATGTGTATAGAAGATTAAATGATATCCCAGGGGCATGGGGAACAGCTGTAAGTGTTCAAGAAATGGTATTTGGTAACAAAGGGGAAACATCAGGAACTGGCGTTGCATTTTCAAGAAATCCCTCAACTGGAGAAAAACAAATATTTGCTGAATACTTAATGAATGCACAAGGCGAAGACGTTGTTGCAGGAATTAGAACACCACAAGATATATCACAACTTCAAAAGGATATGCCAAAAGTATATTCCGAATTTATGGGAATTGTAAATACTCTTGAAAAACACAACAAGGATATGCAAGATATGGAGTTTACAATTGAAGATGGAAAACTATACTTTTTGCAAACAAGAAATGGAAAAAGAACTGCACAAGCTGCATTAAAAATTGCGGTTGAACTTGTTGAAGAAGGAATGTTAACAAAACGAGAAGCTCTTATGAAGGTTGAGCCAAAGCAACTAGATACATTACTTCATCCTAATTTTGATGCAACTGATTTAAAAATATCTAAAGTAATAGCTAAAGGTCTACCTGCATCTCCTGGAGCTGCTTGTGGAAAAGTTTGTTTTACAGCTGAGGATGCAAAACTAAAACATGAAGCTGGCAATGAAGTTATTCTTGTAAGGCTTGAAACATCACCAGAGGACATTGAAGGCATGGTTGCTGCGGAAGGTATTCTAACAGTAAGAGGTGGTATGACATCACATGCTGCGGTTGTTGCAAGAGGGATGGGAACTTGCTGCGTGGCTGGATGCTCGGCAATAAAAGTTAACGAACAAGCTAAGAACTTTCAAATTGGAGAAACAATCTATAATGAAGGTGACTTTATTTCAATGGATGGCAGTACAGGAAATGTATATGCTGGAATAATTAAAACAGTTGAGCCTGAAATAAATGGTTACTTTGAAATATTTATGGGTTGGGCTGATGAAATAAGAAGCCTTAAAGTAAGAACTAATGCTGATACGCCTAAAGACACTGCACAAGCTGTTAAATATGGAGCTGAAGGTGTAGGATTATGCAGAACAGAACATATGTTTTTTGACGGTGATAGAATAGCTAGAATAAGAGAAATGATAGTTGCTAAAGATGAGGCTCAAAGAAGAGTAGCACTTGAAAAATTATTACCAATGCAAAGAGGAGATTTTGTAGGAATTTATGAAGAACTTAAAGAAAAACCAGCTACAATAAGATTCTTAGATCCACCACTACATGAATTTTTACCACATGCTGATGAAGATATAAAAGAATTAGCAAGTGATATGGGATTAAGTTTTGAAGAGCTAAAAGCTACTGTTGATTCATTACATGAAGTTAATCCAATGATGGGACATAGAGGGTGTAGACTTGCAGTATCATACCCAGAAATTGCTGAGATGCAAACTAGAGCAGTAATTGAAGCAGCTATAGATGTTAAGACTAGAAAAGGCTATAATATTATTCCAGAAATAATGATTCCTTTAGTTGGAGAAATTAAAGAATTAAAATATGTTAAAGATATAGTAGTAAGAGTAGCTAATCAAATTATAGCTGAAAAAGGCAGTGATTTGAAGTATATGGTTGGTACAATGATTGAAATACCAAGAGCTGCACTTACAGCTGATTTAATAGCAGAAGAAGCAGAATTTTTCTCCTTTGGGACAAATGATTTAACACAAATGACTTTTGGATTTTCAAGAGATGATGCTGGAAACTTCTTAAAAGACTATTATGATAAGAAAGTTTTCGAATTTGATCCGTTCCAAAAATTAGATCAAGTTGGAGTAGGCAAACTTATTAAGATAGCTGTAGAACTTGGACGTAAAGTTAGACCAAATATAAAACTTGGAATATGCGGAGAGCATGGTGGAGATCCATCTTCCGTTGAATTCTGTCATAATGTTGGACTTGATTATGTATCATGTTCTCCATTTAGAGTGCCAGTTGCAAGACTTGCAGCAGCTCAAGCAGAAATAAAAAATCCAAGAAAAAAGTAATATATTAAAGCTATATATGATTAATAAACCTAAAATAAACGTCACTGAGTATTAGTGGCGTTTTATTTTGGTTTGAATTATGTTGTTTTAAATTTATTATAGAATTGTTATAAAATCGTTTTAAATTTATTTTGAATATAAGTTTTGAATTTGTCTACAAAATCTACTTGATAATTATCTTTGTTTGTTGCATTAGTGAGCAAATTTAAAAAGGATTTTTTGTTGCACTTATTAATATTACCATAATAATCTCTTGATATTTTCCAATACCTTTGTGGAAAAGATAAATAAACAAGAATATATTTATAATCATCTAAGGTTAATGGAAGTATTTTATCATACAATTCTAAAAAACTTATGGCGAGTTCTAAATCCCATTTTGTATTGTCTCTTTTAAGTAAACGTCTTAAAGAATACGAAATATCATGAGCACAAAAGTCATTTCTGCATTTATCAAAATCAATTACCCATATTTCATTATTAGTGTCAAAAATAATGTTTTTATTTACATAATCAAGATGACAGAGCGATTTTGTAAGATTATTAAGATTTAGATCATAGGCAATGTCTGCAGAACATTTAGCAAGCTTACTACTTGAATTAAAGTGTTCGAGGTATAGTTTTGAAAAGGCATCGTCATATTTATAAGCTAAATTAGAAAATTTAAGAAGGCTTTCATAATGTTTATATATTGAAGGACTTAAAGGACTATAGTCCTCCTTCATAGAGCTACCACAAATGGGTTTAAAGTTAATACTTACTTTATGCATATTTGCAAGATTGGAACTGCATACTAATATATGATCAATATTGTCATAGTCACATTTTATGCCATTAATCCAAGGGGTAAGTATAAATAGCATATTATTATAGTTTACAAATCTACTGTTTTTATTAGTTGGGAGGATCCGAGGTACATTAATATTATTTCGGTGTAGCCATTCTATAGCTGAATATACAAATAACAAATCTTTTATAGAATAGTAAACTTTTTTTAAACAATAACATTCGTCGTAGTATTGTACTTTATATACAGCCCTTTGTTTATCCGTGTTTTTAAATTTAACTTGTTTAATATCAGCATTGGTTAAATTATATTGCGGTAGAATGTATGCTTTTACATTTTCCTCAGATAATAAACTTATGTTATTAACGTTTTTAGCCGTAGAAGGCATCTTAACACTCCTAAAAAATTATTACATTACTAGAATATTAATAAAATTTAAATATTATTCGCTTAACATAAAAAAAAGGGAAATTAATTTCATATGTAGAATACTATTAAAGTGACTTCAAAAAATAAAGGATACTAATTAACTATTTTTAATGATGACTAAATTAACTAAAATATAGTTTTGAATTTAGGAGGGAGTTTATGAATATCCGAAAAAAGATAGAAATTAATGAAGAAAACTGTATTATACAATACGGTTCGTTATCCTTAAATTCAAAGGGAAGGAAAAAACCAGAGTGCATGGATGATGTAAGAACATGCTATATGGTAGACAGAGATAGAATAATAAATTGTAAATCATTTCGTAGACTAAAGCATAAAACACAAGTATATATAAAGACCAGTAGTGATCACTACAGAACAAGATTAACACACACATTAGAAGTGGCACAGATAGCAAGAACAATAGGACGTGGTATTGGTTTAAATGAAGACTTAATAGAAGCTATAGCATTAGGTCATGATATTGGTCATGTGCCATTTGCTCATAATGGGGAACAGGTTCTTAATGATATATTGCCACAAGGATTTAGGCATAATGAGAATAGTATTAGAGTACTGACAAAAACAGAAAAATCAGGTGCAGGACTTAATTTAAGTGAAGAAGTATTAGATGGAATTCTTAATCATAGTGGTTTTTCAAATAAATATGGAAAGGCAAAAACACTCGAAGGTCAAGTAGTTAGATATAGTGATAAGATTGCATATGTAAATCATGATATAGACGATTCTATAAGAGCAAAATTGTTAAGCGAGGAAATGTTGCCATTAGATGCTGTTGAAGTATTAGGAAAAAATCATGGTACACGAATAGATACTTTAGTTAAAGATTGTATTTATAACACTATAGACAATTTAGATAAGGGAAGTATAGGTGTGTTACTTAGTGAAAGAGTTGGGGGCGCATTAGGAGTTTTAAGAAATTTTATGTTTGAAAATATATACAAAGGTGAAATTTTAAAGGAAGAAAGACAAAAAGCACAATTTGTAGTCAAAAATGTATTTAAATACTACTTTAACAATCCTATGACTATGCCCGATTTTTACAAAGGGATAGTTAAGGAAGAAGGGTTACATATTGGTGTAGCTGATTATATTTCTGGTATGAGTGATGACTATTGTTTAATGCTTTTTAATAATATATATGTACCTAAATTCGTTATTTATTAAAAGATAGAATAAAAAAGTTTACTAATTAAAAAAAATATTAAAAAAATATTAAAAAATAAAAATAAAAAATAAATATATTGAAGGAAATTTGTATTTTATAAAGAATATATTATAAGAAAACAAAATTATTATTAAAAAAAGTTGAATTAAAGAAGGATAATATACTTTTTTGTCGAATAAAAATATATTGTGGATTTATATAAGTAAGGTGGTAATAATCTATTGATTGCTGAAGATGTCATCCGAAAAATAAAGGAACAAAATGATATTGTGGATGTAATATCTGAAAGAGTAAAACTTAAAAGGGTAGGAAAAAACTATACTGGCCTTTGTCCTTTTCATAATGAGAAGACTCCATCATTTACGGTTTCTGTGGAGAAACAGATTTATAAATGCTTTGGATGTGGTGAAGCTGGAAATGTAATTAGTTATATTATGAAGGATAGGAATATGACTTTCCCAGAAGCTGCAGAGGCACTTGCACAAAGAGCTAATATTAGTATAGATTTACACAATGATGAAAATAATGAACAAAAAGACATGTACAAGAAAATGTACAAAATTAATGTAGACGCAGCTAGGTATTTTTATGATAACTTAAGAAAGGATAAGAAGGCTGAGATATATTTTTCAAACCGAGGTATTACTGAATTAACGATGAAAAAATTTGGGCTAGGGTTCTCCATTGATAGATGGGATGGATTGTTACTATATTTAAAAAAGAAAGGGTATTCAACATTAGATTTACTTAATATAGGGTTAATTATTAAAAGTCCTAAAGGGTCATATTATGATAGATTTAGAAATAGAATAATGTTTCCAGTGTTTGATTATAAAGGTAGTGTCATCGGATTTGGAGGAAGAGTTTTAGATGATTCAAAACCTAAATATTTAAATTCACCGGAAACTCCATTATTTCATAAAGGGTTAAACTTATATGGCTTAAACTTTGTAATCAAAAATAATAGATCTCGGACAATAATAATTGTAGAAGGATATATGGATTGTATTTCACTTCATCAATATGGATTTTCAAATGTTGTTGCGGCGCTTGGTACAGCGCTTACCATTAGGCAATCAAAATTATTAAAGAAATATGTTGATAAAGTTATAATTGCTTTTGATGCAGATTTTGCAGGTCAAGCGGCAACTATAAGAGGACTTGAGATATTAAGACATGAAGGCTTGGATTTAAGAGTTTTAATAGTGCCAAAAGGTAAGGATCCTGATGAGTATATAAAAAACAATGGAAAAGAAGCATTTCAAAAATTAGTAGAGGATGCTCTTCCCATAATAGATTACAGAATTAAAAGAGCAGGTAATGGAATAAATTTTTCTAATAGTGAGATGATAATACAGTATGTAAAAAAGGTCACTGAAATTATTGTAGAATTAGATCCTGTTGAAAAGGATGTTTATATAAAAAAGGCGTCTGAAGAAACAGGCATTAAAGAACAAGCAATATACGACTTATTAAGTGAAGAAATTAACAAAAATCCTAATAAAATGAAAAAAATGAATATACAACAAGATTTTGGACAAAAATTATATTTAGAGCCAGCTTATATTAAAGCTGAAAGAAATTTATTGAAATTTATGTTTATAAATGAAGAAAATTGTGATTATATTACAGAAAATATTTCAATTGATCAATTAGTAAATGAAAGCCATAAAAGCATATATTCATTAATTGTAAAATATAAAAACTTACCAAAGGAAGAGAAAATCAAAAATATTGAATTTATGTGTAAAGATATAGAATGTACAAAAGAATGGATTAACACTATGGAAGTTGAATTCTCTCTTGATGAAGAGAATGATAAGAAGCTTATAAATGATTGTATTAAACAACTGAAAAAATTCAAGTTAGAGGAGTCGAAAAAAGAAATTATGAATAAAATCAAACAATTTGAATCAAAAGGCTTGCTAGAAGAATCTATAAAATTAGCTCAAGAACTTGTAGAACTACAAAAGAATATAAAACAATTATAATATTAGAAAGGAGGTAATACGATGAAGGATAAAGGCTCAAAAATGGCTATAGTAAAAAAACTAATTGAAAAAGGTAAGAAAAAGGGTTCATTAACTTATAAAGAAGTAAGCGATGAACTTTATGAAATAGATTTAACTCCAGAACAAATAGAAAAAGTTTATGAAGTTCTAGAATCAATGGAGATAGATGTTGTTGGAGATATACATGGAGGAGGAACTGCACCTGCTACAACGCGAACTGAGACAGAACCAGAAACTGAGGAAGTTGATGTTAGCGTACCAGAAGGAGTATCTATAGATGATCCTGTTAGAATGTACTTAAAAGAAATTGGAAAGGTTTCATTATTGTCTTCAAGTGAGGAAATAGATCTTGCTAAAAGAAATGAAGAAGGAGATCTTGCTGCTAAGAAGAAACTAGCAGAGGCTAATTTAAGATTGGTAGTAAGTATAGCAAAGAGATATGTTGGTAGAGGAATGTTATTTTTAGATCTTATTCAAGAAGGTAATTTAGGACTAATAAAAGCTGTAGAAAAATATGATTACAGAAAAGGATTTAAATTTAGTACCTACGCTACATGGTGGATTAGGCAGGCAATAACAAGGGCTATAGCCGATCAAGCAAGAACTATTAGAATACCTGTACATATGGTTGAAACTATAAATAAGCTAATAAGAGTTTCAAGGCAATTACTTCAAGAACTTGGTCGTGAACCTCAACCAGATGAAGTTGCTGAAAAAATGGAAATGCCAGTAGGAAAGGTTCGTGAAATTATGAAAATTGCACAAGAACCAGTTTCTCTTGAAACACCAATTGGTGAAGAAGAAGATAGCCATTTAGGCGACTTTATTCCAGATGATGATGCGTTAGCACCAGCTGAAGCTGCAGCATTTACAATGCTGAAAGAGCAATTAATAAATGTTTTAGATACATTGACTCCTAGAGAAGAGAAAGTTTTAAGATTAAGATTTGGACTAGATGATGGACGCGCAAGGACACTTGAGGAAGTTGGAAAAGAGTTTAATGTAACAAGAGAGAGAATTAGACAAATAGAAGCTAAGGCTTTACGTAAATTAAGACATCCTAGTAGAAGTAAAAAATTAAAAGATTATTTGGATTAATATAATTTTTTTGAATGAAAAGAACACTTTATATAAAAAGGTGTTCTTTTCATTTTGTATAATAATGGAAACATATTTACAAGGGCGATTTGAATATGATATAATACATTTTAGAAGGTGATTAAATGGAAGATTATACATCAAAGCGAGGTCACGGGTTAGGGTTTATGTTATTGATGACTGCATTATATAATATAGTAATATTAATTTTATTAAAATTTACTAACGCATACATTATAGATAATCTATTAAAGCTTTTATTAGTTTTTTGCAATATTTATCAGATATATTACATGGTATTGTTTCAAACACTTAAATGTACTTTTGATAGTGAAAATCTTAAGATTCATGCTATTTGGTCACTAAAAAAAACAATTATACCACTAAATGAAATTGAAGGATATACTACAACCTCTGGCACAATTAAAGGGGTTAGACTTTATGGGGTAGCTACGAATAGCTTCGCTATGGGGAAATTTGTAATTGATAAAATAGGTTTATCTAGAATGCTTGTTACTGATAATAAAAAAGTTTTTTATATAAAAACTGAAAATATGAGCTATGCGATTTCACCTATAGAACATGAAAAATTTGAGAAAGCATTAACAGCTCTTCATTTCGATAAAATTGAATGGAGATATAAAGTTAATAATAGTTATAATCTACATAAGGACAAGCATTTTATTATACCTTTTATGGTTGTAACCATATTGATACTAATTTTAACGTTAAACCCACTTATATTGTATTTGAAAAATGTCATACCTAATGTTATGCCATTAAGTTTTGATGCTAATTTCAAACCAATAAAAATTGGAACAGGTCAACAATTTGCATTTACTCAAATGGTTTATGGAGTATTAAATATGGCATTGTTATTTTGTATGTATTATGCAAGTTATTTTTGCGCAAAATATGATAGAAAATCATCATACAAATATATTTATTTTTCACTAATTGTAGCAATAATATTTTTAATTATACAATTTAGAATATTAATTAATTTTAGATAAGGATGAGAATTATGGAACTAAGTATAAGATTAAATGAAATAGTCAGTATGATAGAAACATGTGAAAGTATTATAGATGTAGGTACAGATCATGGGTATGTACCTATTTATTTAGTAAAGAGTGGAATAACAAAAAAAGCTATTGCATCTGATATAAATAAAGGACCAGTTGAGAAGGCTAAAAACAATATAGCTATTAACAATACACAAGGACAAATTAGTTGTAGACTAGGAAGTGGATTATCTACAATTAAAAAAGGAGAGGTGCAAATAGCTATTATTGCAGGAATGGGTGGTAATCTAATAAGAGATATATTGGAAAATGATTTAGATATTGTTAAGGAATTAAAATATATGGTACTTCAACCGGTTCAAAATGCAGAGGTTTTAAGAGAATACTTGTATAGTAGTGGATATGATATCCTAGATGAGAAAATATGCTATGATGATGGCAAATTTTATGAAATAATAAAGACAAAATATAATTCGAAACCATTAGTATTAGATAGTATATATTATGAAATAAGTAAAATATTATTAGAAAAAAAGCAGTTGGTAATGAAGAATTTTATAGAATATAAATTACAAAAGTATTTAAAAGTGTATTATACATTAAATGATGATACAATTTTATCGAAAAATAGAAAAGAGCAACTTTATAATATTACACGTAAACTTAAGGAGTTCTTAAAATGTTTTTAAAAGTAAAAACTATTGAAACTATTATGCAGCAGTTTGCTCCAAATAAACTAAAAGAGGATTACGATACTGTAGGATTAATGGTTGGGGATAAAGAGAACGTTGTTACAAAAATCTTAATTGCATTGGATTGTACTATGAGTGTAATAGATGAGGCAAAGGATAAAGGTTGCAATTTTATATTGACTCATCATCCACTTCTTTTTTTAAAACCTAAAACTATTACAACAGACACTTTAGTTGGGAAAAAAATAATTAAGTTAATTAAGAACAATACAAATGTCTATTCAAGTCATACTAATTTGGACTCTGCTCGAGGCGGTTTAAATGATATTGCAACTGAGATATTAGGATTTAATAAATACAAAATCATTGAAAACTCAAAAAATGATGATTCTGGTGAAGGGCGCGCTGGTATTGGTAGATTAGTAATTTTGAATGAGTATATAAAACTTTCCACGTTATGTGAGAATGTTAAAAGAGCATATAACACGAAGTTTATAAGATATGTGGGTAATGATAATGATTTAATAAAGAAAATTGCTATTATAAATGGAAGCGGAGAAGATTTTTTCGATGAGAGCATAAAACTAGGTGCAGATTGTATTATTACAGGGGATACTAAGTATCATGGTGTATGTGACTTATTGGAGAAGAATGTCGCTCTAATTGATCCTGGACACTTTGCAACAGAATGGAATGCATTTAAAATTTTTGGAGAAAAGTTTAAAAATAAGTTACATGATGACGGATATGAAAATGAGGTTATAATTTCTCAACATACTTATGATCCGTATAAAATTAAGTAGTAAAATTATCTCCTGTGAAAATAAAACTATTTGCTTTTGTTTAAATAATATGATATCATTGTTTTTGCGAGTAAGCCAGACAATCGCTGCTGAGTATTGCTTGCAGTACTCAGAAGAGGAAAGTCCGAGCTCCATAGGGCAGGGTGCTGGGTAACCCCCAGTGAAGGCGACTTTAAGGAAAGTGCAACAGAGAGATACCGCTAAAGGTACTTTAAAGGTTTAGTTTACTAGATTTTTAGAATATACTAGCAAGGATGGAAAGGCGAGGTAAGAGCTCACCAGCGCACTGGCGACTTTGCGGCTATGTAAACCCCACTTGGAGCAAGATCGAATAGGAGAACATTTTGGGGCGGCCCGTCTCGTTCTCGGGTGTATCGCTTGAGCTTATTGGTAACAATAGGCCTAGATAGATGATTGTCTAATACAGGACTCGGCTTATAGACTTACTTGTACCAAAAAACATTCACTTTATAGTGAATGTTTTTTTTGTATAGAAAAATATAAATTATTTAAATATATTAAGTTAACTTATAATATGATTATCCCACAAAAAGCTTGTAATTACTTCCAAACGTAGTAATTATGATATAATAATATCAAAATCAGTACGTAGAGGAGGATTACTATGTTTTGCAAAAATAACG
>NZ_JAHLEC010000044.1 GCF_018861705.1 Clostridium psychrophilum
TTTATTGAAATTTTCATATTAATTTACAATATTTTCAAGAGGCATAGCCTAAAATTTGAAATAGCTTAACTCCTACCGGAGAAAATATAGCTTTTTGTGGCTTAATCATAGAATATAATGTGAGCAATTAAGAACGTTTTTAAGTGTTCACCTAATCCTTGTAATATATATGGTTATAATCCCTTCAGTTACTAATAAGTATAACGATACTATAGTAAATGGATTATTTTTTTATATAGTATTGTTATATAGTTATATAGTTATAGATATATTTAAGTGATGGCAAAGAAATGTTTATACTAGTGAATTTAAATATTTGTTTTACATATGTAGTGTTTAATGATGGAAAGTTAGACATGAATAATAAAAAATATAAATAATTCAATATACGTAAAAAAATTTAATATACGTAAAAAATCGAATTACTACATAAAGTATTTGGATTTTTTATTGAATATTAGTGTTTTAAAGAAATTTTTTTTACTTATATATATATTCACTAAGTTATCTTCATAATTTATCCATAATTGAGTAGTAGAATATATAATAAAAACATTATTATTTAAAAGTACAAATATTTAAACTAAAATATAAAGCAGGTTGGTGAGCAAATTGAAAAGAGAAAAGCCACGAGGTAAAAGAATCTTTATTGTAGGTATAGTATTTTCTGTAGTATTTAGTGCTCTTGTGGGCAGATTAGTTTTTGTAATGGGGCTTAATTCTTCTAACTACAAAGGGTTGGCATTACAGCAACAAACAAAAAGTATAGCAATAGCTCCAGCGAGAGGAGCTATTGTAGATAGAAATGGTTTAGACTTGGCGTTAAGTATGAATGTTTATAGAGTAGATGCCGATTTGATTGTATTAAAAAAGTATTTAGTTGATAAAAAGATTTCAGAGGGACAAGCCTGTGAAAAATTGTCAAAAATTTTTAATATTAAAAGTAGTGATATTGAAAAGATTCTAAATACACAAAATGGTAAAGGAAAATCGCTTCAATTTGTATCATTGAAAAGAAAGGTAGAGCAAGGTGCAGTAGATTCTATTAAAAAATTAAAATATAAGGGAATAATAATTTCAAATGATGTAGAGAGAATATATCCAAATGATAGTTTTTTATCTCACGTTATAGGGCATACCAACTTAGATGGTTCTGGAGTTAATGGAGTGGAGATGAGTTATAACAATGACTTAGCAGGAATTCCTGGTGTGAAAGTAGTCGAAATGGATAGGGAAAGCAATGAATTACCTTATACAGAGGCAGTGACTGTTCAGCCTGTAAATGGAAAAAATTTAACATTAACTATAGATGAACGAATTCAAGAGTTAGTTGAAAGAGTAGCTAAGGAAACATTAAAAGAAAATGGTGCTAAGTCTGTTAGCATAACGGTTATGAATCCAAATAACGGTGAGGTTTTAGCAATGGCAAATTCGCCAGATTATAATTTGAATAACCCTTATTTGAACGGAAATACAAGTAAAGAAACACAAGAAACATGGAAAAACAAAGCTGTCAGTGATGTGTTTGAACCTGGATCAATATTTAAGGTTATAACAGCAGCGGCTGCACTTCAAAATAATGTAGTGACAGATAAAGACCGGTTTGTAAGTAATGGTAGCATTAAGGTTGGAAATAAAACATTGTATAGCGATAATAGAGAAAATTATGGTGTTCAAACTTTCTCAGATATAATTAAACACTCTGATAATGTTGGTTTTGTAAAGTTAGGACAAATGATAGGAAAAGATAATATGTATAAATTTACGAAAAATGCTGGATTTGGGCAAAAATCTGGAATAGATTTACCTGGTGAAGGTACTGGGTTAGTAAAAAATCTAAAAAGCATTACGCCACTTGATCTTGCTACGATGTCTTATGGACAAGGGGTTGCAGTTACTCAGATACAGTATATTGCGGCTTTTAATGCAGTTGCTAATGGTGGAACATGGATAACGCCACATGTTATGAAGGAAATATCTCATAATGTAAATGGTAAAAAGATAATAGACAAGCAGTATGATAATTTTAACAAAAAAAACATAATGGCAAATGATAAGGCAGCGAAGTTAAGAACATATTTAGAAACGGTTGTTAAAGCAGGAACTGCAGCTGGAACTTATATTGATGGTTATCATATAGCAGGTAAGACTGGAACTGCTAATGAAGTTAATAGTGTTAATGGAGGCTATATTTCTGGTAAATATATATCATCATTTGTAGGTATGGCCCCTGCGAGTAATCCAAAAGTAAGCTTAATAGTTACTGTAGAGGAACCAAACTCAGGGAAATATTATGCTGCTCAGACAGCGGTACCAGCTGCAAAAAAGTTATTTTCAGAACTATTTCCAATGATGAATATATCTCCGGATAATGTGAAGAATGTAGTTGTTAAAAGCACATTTAATAAAAAATAGAACTGTGCATATACAAGGTCCATAGTGAATACTATATTTTTGTATATTGAATATGCAACTGTTTGTTCTGTAACTATGATGTGAAGCGTAAAATTGCAGTATTGGCTTCAAATTTAGTTGAAAATGGGCAAACAGTGATGATTGAATTTTGTTCATGTTGAGCACTGATTGCTCAAGAACTTGCAAAATAATACTTGCTGCGGGCTTTAAAAATATGTGACAGGTAAATACAGTTTTTGAGCGTGGAGCGCAAACGGCTACACTTAAACCATTACTTATACATGCTTAACTAAAGATGCCTGTAATTAAAAAGGATAGTTATGACTTTACATCTAATACTGAAACTATAACTGGTAAAGGCGTATCTATTGTAGAGTTATGGGACATAAATAAAAGTGATTTATAATTTCTAGCTTATTATAATTAGTATTAATTATAATAAGCTAGTTTTTTATTTGAAACAGTTGTAATATATTTAAAATTTATTAATATAAGATAAATGGAACATATAAATGGAAAATGAATATGATGAAAAGTATATTATAAAAAAATAGGAGGAAGGAGACACTTAAATGGAGAAAGATATAAGTATAGAACTTTCTAGTATATTTGTAATTTTTGGCGGAACTGGTGATCTAACAAAAAGAAAACTTATTCCTGCCATATTTAGTTTAATGTATGAGAATAAATTGCCTGAAAAATTTACAATTGTTTCTATAGGAAGGCGAGAGAAAACAAATATTCAATATAGAGAAGAAATGTATCAATTTACAAAGAAATTTAGTAGATTCCCTTTAAATGATAAGTTGTGGAACGATTTTAGTAAAAAAATTTTTTATAAAAACTTTGATTTTACAACAGATAATAATGGATATAAGAATCTAGATTTGTTCTTAGAAGGAATGGAGACTAAATATTTAACAGGAGGAAGAAGATTATACTATTTAGCAGTTGCACCAGAGTTTTTTGAAGGAATAATTAGAAATTTAAAGAATAACAATATGGTTAGCAAGGAAACTGGATGGCAGAGAATAATGATTGAAAAACCTTTTGGATCAAGTTTGAAAACAGCAAGAATTTTAAACCATAATATATCAAAACTTATACCTGAAGAAGATATATTTAGAATAGATCATTATTTAGGAAAGGAAATGATTCAAAATATATTAGCGATTAGGTTCGGAAACTCTCTATTTGAACCATTATGGAATGCTAATTATATTGATAATATACAAATTACGTCTAATGAACTTTTAGGTGTAGAGAATAGAGGAGCATATTATGAAAATGCTGGTATATTAAAGGATATGCTTCAAAATCATTTGTTACAAATGTTAACAATGATTGCAATGGAACCACCAGTGGACTTTGATTCTGAATCAATAAGAGATGAAAAAGTTAAGGTATTAAGATCGCTAAGACCATTTACCTCGAAATCATTTAAAGAAGATATTGTTAGAGGTCAATATGGTGAACGCACTGTTGATGGAGTAAAATTAGTGGGATATAGACAAGAAGAAAAAGTAGCTAAGGATTCAAATACAGATACATTTATAGCCCTTAAAACTTATATTGATAATTTCCGGTGGGGAGGAGTACCCATCTATATAAGGGCTGGGAAAAGACTAGATACAAAAAGTACGGAGATAGTTATTCAGTTTAAAAAGCTTGCTGGAATTAATTATTATAAGGAATTCAACAAAATAGGGCATAATCTTTTAGTTTTAAAGATTCAACCACAAGAGGGTTTTTTCTTTCAAATAAATGCTAAAAAGCCTGGCAATGATTTTAAAATGGAAAAGGTAGAATTAGATTATTGTCAAAGTTGTAAGTATGTTAATGATTCACCTGAAGCTTATGAAAGGTTATTACTCGAGGCAATTAGAAATAACTCATCTTTGTTTACGAGGTGGGATGAACTTGAATATTCATGGAAATTCATTGAAAGCATAGAAAAGGAATATGAGAATAGTATAACTAATTATCCTAATTATGCAGCTGGAACTTCAGGCCCAGAGGAAGCAATAAAATTAATTAAGAAGGATGGAAGAGAGTGGTGGAATACTTCACCTTATGAGGGGGTCTAATATGATTATATATGATATATCTATGACAATAGAGCAGAAAATGGGAGTATACAAAAATAAAGAAGAAAAAAGACCAGTAATTAGATATGAAAGAAAAATTCCAAAGGATAGCATTAATGAATCTAGTATGTATATGAATCTACATACAGGAACTCATGTAGATGCGCCACATCATGTGGATAACATGGGTGCTACAATAGAAGAAGTGGATTTGAATAAGTTAATTACAAAGTGTAGGGTAATAGATTTAACAAAAATAGTAGGCGGCATAACTAAGGAGAATCTTATAGATAAGAATATCCAGTCAGGTGAATTTATATTATTAAAAACTAAAAATTCGTTTACAGAAAACTTTGATCCTGATTTTGTGTATGTTGAAAAAGGTGGAGCAGAGTACCTAGCAGAAAAAAATATAATTGGAGTGGCTATAGATTCCTTTGGAATTGAGAGAAATCAACCAAGCCATGAGACTCATAAAATCCTTTTTAATAAAGGAATAATAATAATAGAAGGAGTTAGGCTAAAAGAAATTGCAGAGGCAGAATATTTAATGTGTGCATTACCACTCAAAATTAAAGGCGTAGATGGTGCACCTGCTAGGATAGTTTTAATTAAAGATCTAATATAAGTAAAAAAAGATATAAGAATAATAACTCCATTTGATGTTTATAAGAAAATTGCTTATGCTTATAAAAGCATTGGGGTTCTTACAGCTAATAATCAAAGCTGCGCAGGTATAGAAAAAGCTATACAAAGCGTAAATGCTGATTGCAATGTTATTGGAACAGGAATGCTTCCTGTAGTGGTGGCTATAGAAAAAGGTATATCTGCTCAAGAAATAGTAGAAAAATATGGATTGAAAAATTTGATGAAATTTTATAATGATATAGGGGTAAATGCTGTGATTCTAGGATGTACTCACTTTCCTTATTTACATAATGAGCTTAAAAAATATTTGAATATTCCTATTATTGATCCAGCTGAACTTATGTTTAAAATGATATGATTCTAAACAATAATTTGAAAAAAGTCATTATCTTTTATTATAAAGATTAAGGTATAAAACAATGCAGGTTAAGGTTTAAAAAATGATGAGGTGATTATAATGTGTATAAAAGAAAGAATTGAAGAATTAAGAAATCAGATGAGAGAAAAAGGAATTGGTGCGTACATTATTCCTAGTTCTGATTCACACCAAAGTGAATATGTTGCTGAGCATTATGCTACTAGAAAATTTATAACAGGATTTACTGGTTCTGCTGGAACAGCAATTATTACACTTGGAGAATGTGGTTTATGGACAGATGGAAGATACTTTCTGCAAGCTCAAGATGAATTAAAAGACACAGGCATAACTTTGTTTAGAATGGGACAACCTGGCGTTCCTACAATTGAATTATTTTTAATTAAAACTCTTAAAGATGAAGCGAAGGTTGCTTTTGATGGTAAGGTTGTTTCAGAAAAGTATTTTAGAAAATTGAAGAAAACATTGGAAAATAAGAAATTTTCTTTTGAAGTTAGTGAAGATTTAATAGATAAAATATGGAGTAATAGACCAGAAGGACCTTGCAGTCAGGTGATTTTGCATGATGTAATTTATGCAGGAAAGTCTAGAGAAACAAAACTTGCTGAAGTTATTAGTGAAATGAAGATTATGGGAGCCAGTCACTATGTTATATCAGGACTTGATGACATTGCATGGGTACTAAATATAAGAGGAAGAGATATTTTATGCAATCCTTTAACAATATCATATTTAGTAATCTCTGAGAAAAAGAATTATTTATTTATTGACAACAGAAAAATCAATTATCTAGTAAGAGATGAACTAGAAAAGGCTAATATAGAAATAATGCCATACGATAGTATAGGGGCATTTTTAGAAAATATAAAAGTTGGAACAATGCTTATCGATCCAGTAAAAAATAGTACCTGGATATATAATGCTATAAAAATTAAAATCGAAGAGTGTATGGATATAACTACAAGATTTAAGGCCATAAAAAATGATATTGAAATTCAAAATATTAGAAATGTTATGGTGCGTGATGGTGTGGCTATGGTTAAATTCATAAGCTGGATTAAGAAAACAGTAAAAACATGTAATATTACTGAAATAGATGCAGCAGATAAACTCTGTAGTTTGCGAAAAGAAGGGGATAATTTCTATGATTTAAGTTTTCCATCCATTTCAGCTTACGGAGCTAATGCATCGATGCCCCATTACGCAGCATCGAAAAAGCATCAGGCTACATTAAAACCAAAGAGTTTCTATTTAATAGATTCAGGTGCACAATACTTAGATGGAACAACAGACATTACAAGAACTTTAGCATTAGGGGACTTAACACTTGAGGAGAAAACAGATTTTACTTTAGTTTTAAGAGGTATGATTAGTTTAACTATGCAGAGATTTCTATATGGAACTACTGGTTCAAATTTAGATATAATAGCTAGAATACCACTTTGGAATGCAGGAATGGATTACAAACATGGGACAGGACATGGAGTTGGTTTCTTTTTAAATGTTCATGAAGGACCTCATAGGATATCTATAATTCCTAATACTATTAAACTTGAAAAAGGAATGGTAGTATCGAATGAACCAGGAGTTTATAAGGAAGATAAGCATGGCATAAGAATAGAAAACTTAGTTGCTGTTCAAAAACATGAGAAAACTAAATATGGTGGGCAGTTTATGAAATTTGAGACTTTAACGTTGTGTCCTATAGATTTAGAAGCTATAGACATATATTTATTGACAAAAGATGAAAAAAATTGGTTAAATAATTATCATAAGACTGTATTTGAGAAGCTTTCTCCATATTTGCAAGGAAAAGAACTTGAATATTTAAAAAGGGCAACATTGGCAGTATAACTATAAATTAGAGCAAAGCGATACAATTAAATGACATCTGTTTGTTCTAATTTATATATAAAATATTTCACTTTATAAGAAAATCAAATTAAATTAAAATAATGTATACATAATATTTTTATAGGAAGTAAAATTATAAGAATTTTACTACAACCCTTATAATTGCTCATTTATAGGGTTATAATCATTTTAAATTATGTATAAATAATATGCATAGTTAAAATTTTAACAAAATAAAGCCATATTAATAAAAATACAATAAAATAAAAAATATTTATTATTCCATACTGTATTAGTACTGAAAGTAATAAATATAACAGAAAATAGTTATTAGCTTACTATGTAATTAGATATTAATCTTATTAATTGTTAAAAGCATTAGTATACGTGAATAATTCACAAAAAATTAAAAGTTGTAGTATATATGCTGTATACATTTTTATAAAAAAAATTTTTATATTATTCGCATGTTCTACAATAAAAGTGCTTGTTAAAAAATAAATTATTATTGACTTTTATCTGAAAAAAAACTATCTTGAGGTATAGAACTTGTAATTTATATATAATTCGACAGGCAATATATAAAAATTTTATCGTATCTGTATAATAGAACAATTATTTCATTATATGGGTGAAAAAGTGATTTTCATACAAATTATCCCTGTCAATATAGTATAATTAGTATTGTAGTAAAGGGAGGAGCAATTAAGTTGGTAAAAGATGAACAAGGAGTTATTATAGAAATAATTGAGAATAATATTGCTAAAATCAAAGTAGGTAGGCACAATGAGTGCAAAAATTGTGGAGCATGTCCAGGTGATAATTCACTTGTAATAGAGGCTAAAAATCCTATTGGAGCTAAAATTGGACAACGAATTTCATTTCAAATGAAAGATACAAACATGTTAATGGCAGCTTTTGTTGTATATATAATCCCTCTTGTTGCTGTTGTAGTAGGGGTTTTAGTTGGACAAGTAATAGCTAAAAGCTTTGGTTATTCTGTGCGAGGTTTTCAAATAGGAGGCGGAATAGTAACATTTATATTATCATTAATTAACATAATAAAATTTGAAAAATTCGCACATAACAATGATAAGATGCAACCTGTTATTACTCAAATTATTAAATAAAATAAAATTATTAAATATTTTATTTTATCTATATTTTATCTATATAAATTCAATGTATTTTAAATATGCTAAAAGAGGTGTCGAAAAATGATAAAAAGTTTTCGCGGAGGAATACATCCGAATGACAATAAACGTTTTACAGCTGATAAATCGATAGAATTAGCCTTACTGCCAAGTAAGGTTATTATTCCTGTGAGGCAACATATAGGTGCACCGTGTTCACCTATTGTAGCCAAAGGCGACTTGGTAAAAAAAGGACAAGTTATAGCAAACAGTCCAGCGTTTGTATCTAGTCCAATACATGCATCTCTATCTGGTGTTGTTACTGATGTGGCAGAGTATCCTCATCCAGTATTCGGAAAATGTCTTTCTATTGTAATTGAAAATGATGGACTTGATGAATGGATAGAAGGAATTCCTGTCCAAAGAGACTGGGAAAAGCTAAGTGCAGATGAAATAAAAGGTATAATTAAAGAATTAGGTATTGTTGGAATGGGTGGAGCTACATTTCCAACTCATGTAAAATTATCACCACCAAAAGATAAGAAAATAGACTTACTTATTATTAATGCAGCAGAATGTGAACCATTTTTAACAGCAGATTATAGAATGATGCTTGAGTATACAGAACAAATTGTTACTGGAGTAAAAATAATTATGAAGGTTCTAGGAGTTAAAAAAGCATTTATAGGTATTGAAGATAACAAACCTGATGCAGTACTTGCTATGCAAAAAGCACTTGAAGGAACAGCTATAGAAGCTAAGTCAATTCCAACTAAATACCCACAAGGTGCTGAAAAGATGCTTATTAAAGTACTTGCTGATCGTGAGGTACCATCAGGAAGTTTGCCTATGGATGTAGGAGTAGTTGTTCAAAATGTAGGTACTGTTGTTGCAATTTTTGATGCAGTTGTGAAAGGAATTCCTTTAATTCAAAGAGTAACTACAATAAGTGGTAGCGCAATAAAAGAACCTAAGAATTTACTACTAAGACTTGGAACAACATTTAAAGATGCAATTGACAATTGTGGTGGTTTTTCCGAAAAACCAGCTAAAATTATTATGGGTGGTCCTATGATGGGATTTGCTCAATTAAATTTAGAAATTTCTATTATTAAAGGAGTTTCTGGAATACTCGCATTAACCAAAAATGATATTAATACTGGGAAGCAATCACCTTGTATTCGTTGTGGAAAATGTGTAAGTATTTGTCCTGCTGGACTTAATCCAAGTATGCTTAGTATACTCGGAGAAAAAGATATGTATGAAGAAGCAAAAATTGAACAAAATCTTTTTGATTGTGTAGAATGTGGAAGTTGTGTTTATGTATGCCCAGCTAAGCGCAATATCGTACAATATATTAAATATTGTAAGATGAGAAACAACGCAGATGCTGCAAAAAAGAAGGAGGCATTAGCTAAATGAGTGAAATAAAATTACAAGAAAATCTCTTTACTATATCAGCATCTCCACATATACGTGCAGAAGCATCTGTTTCTAAAATTATGTGGACAGTAAGTTTGACATTAACTCCAGCAGTGCTTTTCGCAATTTATCACTTCGGGACTCCTGCTTTATTTGTATTACTCGCAGGTAGTTTGTCTGCAGTGGGTTTTGAGTATATAGTACAAAAACTTAGAAAAAAGACGGTAACAATAAGTGATGGTAGTGCATTTTTAACAGGACTATTGCTTTCAATGTGTTTACCACCTACTATACCACCATATATGGCAATAGTTGGTTCATTTATTGCCATTGTAGTTGCAAAACACGCAATGGGTGGTCTTGGGTATAATATTTTTAATCCAGCTCACATTGGTAGAGCTGCTCTTATGGTATCATGGCCAGTTGCAATGACAACTTGGACAGCTTTGAGCGGAAAGGTAGATGTAGTAGCATCTGCAACACCTTTAAGCATTTTAAAACAACAAGGTTATGCAAAATTAATTGATACTTTTGGAAGTGCACCTCAAATGTATAAATCAATGTTCCTTGGTTTTAGAAATGGAAGTATTGGTGAAACCTCTACAATTTTATTACTTATTGGAGGTATATATTTAATTTATAAAGGATATGCAAATTGGGTAGTGCCTGTATTTATGATTGGAACTGTAGGTATTCTTACATGGATATGCGGTCCAACTGGATTATTTACTGGAGATCCACTATTTCATATGATGGCTGGTGGTCTTGTTATCGGAGCTTTCTTTATGGCTACTGATATGGTTACTATTCCAATGACAAAAAAAGGACAGATAATTTTTGCTATCGGTGCTGGAGCAATTACCGTCCTAATTAGGCTAAAAGGTGGTTACCCAGAAGGTGTTTGTTATTCTATTTTGTTAATGAATGCAGTTACACCTCTTATTGATCGCTTCATAAAGCCGGTTAAATTTGGAGCAATGGGGGTAGTGAAAAATGTCAGATGAGAATAAAGTTGAGAATAATGTTAGTCATGAAAAAAAATATAGTATTTTTCAAATCACTATAAATTTAACAATTGCATGTTTCATATCAGGAGCAATTATTGCTGCAACCTATTTTGTAACTGCACCAGTTGCAGTAAAAACTGCAGCAGGAATTAAAACTGATGCAATGAAATCATTAGTGGTAGGTGCGCAAAAGTTTACACCTATAAAGAATAAAGCAGAATGGTATACTGCAGAAAAAGATGGAAAAGTAGTAGCATATGTAGTTCCTGCAGCAAGTAAAGGGTATGGTGGACAAATAAAGATGCTTGTATCAGTTAGTCCACAAGGTAAAATTATTGACTTTACTATATTGGAAACTAAAGAAACACCTGGACTTGGAGATAATGCAAGTAAAGATCCTTTTAGAAATCAATTTAAAGGTAAAAAAGTTTCAGATTTAGTAGTTGTAAAAGACAAAACAAAAGTAAATAGTATTCAAGCTATGACTGGAGCTACCATTTCATCAAAAGCGGTAACTAAAGGTATTAAAGAAGCTGTGCAACAAGTATCACAGTTTGTAGGGGGAAAATAATATGAGAGAGTTATGGAACATATTTAAAAAAGGGATTATAGAAGAGAACCCAATTTTTGTTCTTGCACTTAGTCTTTGCCCTGCTCTAGCAGTAACTAGTAGTGCGACAAATTCCCTAGTTATGGGACTAGCAGTAATGTTTGTTATTACTGCAAATAATACTATTGTATCTATTACTAGAAAAGTAGTAAATCCAAAGGTTCGTGTACCTGTATATATTACGTCAGTAGCAACAATTGTTACTGTAGTGCAGTTAGTACTACAGGCATATTTGCCAGCACTTAATAAGGCTTTAGGAATATATTTAGCATTAATTGTTGTTTTTGCAATTATTTTAGCTAGAGCAGAAGTTTTTGCATCAAAGAACAAAGTAGTTCCCTCATTTTTTGATGGACTTGGAATGGGAGCTGGATTTGCACTTGGACTATTACTTCTTGGAATAATTCGTGAAATTCTTGGTGCGGGAACATTATTTGGTATAAAAGTTATTGGTTCATGGTATAATCCAGCACTTATCATGGTTTTATCACCAGGTGCATTTATACTGATTGGTTACATGGTAGCTGGTTTTAAGATGTGGATAGAACATAGTGAAAAAGTTAAACTTGAGAGAGGTGAAATGTAATGGGTCATTATTTAACCTTGCTTGCAAGTAATATAGTTGTAAATAATTTCGTTTTAACAAGATTTTTAGGACTTTGTATTTTCTTTGGAGTTTCGAAAAGCTTAAATGCTTCTGTTGGTATTGGAATGGCAGTAACCTCTGTTATGACACTAAGTTCGATGCTAGCCTGGGCGGTTTATCATTTTGTATTGGAACCGTTTAATTTAACATTTTTAACAACAGTAGTGTTTGTACTTTTGATTGCTAGCTTTGTACAACTTTTAGAAATGATTATTAAAAAATATGCACCCACTTTATATAGTATGTGGGGAATTTATTTATTACTAATTGCTACAAATTGTATTGTATTTAGTGTACCACTTTTAAATGTAGAAAATCATTATTCATTTTTAGAAAGCACGGTAGGTGCAGTAGGTGCCGGTTTAGGCTTTACTTTGGCAATCGTACTTATGGCAAGTTTAAGAGAAAAATTAAGACTCGCAGATGTCCCAAAAGCATTAGAGGGGCTTGGTGTAGCATTTATTTTAGCTGGAATGCTCGCATTAGCCTTCCTAGGATTTTCTGGAATGATAGCAGTATAGAGAGGAGATGAGCAATTAATATGAGTAATATAGATATTGCAATTGCAGTTATAATTGTAATGACATTAGTCGGACTAGTTTTTGGTTTAGTTTTGGCATTTGCAAACAAGAAATTTTCCGTTGAAGTAAATCCATTGATTCACATTGTTGAAGACATATTACCAAAAGGTCAGTGCGGAGGTTGTGGATTTGCTGGGTGTTTGGCATATGCAGAAGCTGTAGTTCTAAATCCGGATGTAGCACCAAATCTTTGTGTTCCAGGTAAGGCAGCTGTTGCAAAACAGGTAGCAGAGCTTACTGGTAAAATAGCAGAAGAAGTGGAACCAAAAGTTGCGTTTGTAAAATGTGCAGGTAGCGTAGATAAATCTAAAAAGGCCTATGAGTATATAGGCTTGCAAGATTGTGTTGCTGCTTCATTATTACAGGGCGGTCCAAAGGGATGTCAATATGGTTGTCTTGGTTTTGGAACCTGTGTTAAAAATTGTCCTTTTGATGCAATGACACTTGGCGAAAATGGGCTTCCAATTATTGATGAAGATAAGTGTACAGGCTGCGGAGTCTGTGAATCAGTTTGTCCCAAACATGTTATTGAATTAATTCCTCTTGGAACTCATGTAGCAATAAATTGTAATTCAAACGACAAAGGTGCTATAGCAAGAAAACTTTGCACCATTGGTTGTATTGGTTGTGGACTTTGTGTTAAAAATTGTTCGCATGGTGCAATAAAAATTGAGAACAACTTAGCTGTTGTAGATTTTAAAATTTGTGTTTCAGAGTGTAGTGAAAGCACTTGTTTAGCTAAATGCCCAACAGGTGCAATTAAAGGGTATATAGAAAAAATGCCAGAGCAAAGTATAGCTGCAAAAGCAACTGAAAATAAAACTCTCGCAGATTAAAATAGAATATTATGTTTCTATAGAAAAAGTTTCAAAATAAATGGTTTATTTTGAAACTTTTTCTGTTTTTTTTGTATATTTTAGGTGAATTAATCATAGTTTTACCTAATATGTGTTAATATTTTAACGGATTTTATGCATTATGTGTTATAATGATAGTATAAATAAGTTTAAGGAGGCTAGATATGAATAAAATTAAACAACAAGAAATAATGAATGAATTTGGTATACCTGCTCCTTTAAAAGATGAGTCAAATCAAAAGTATGCATATAGAATGATAGAAGAAATTACTGCTTTCTTAGTTAAATATGCTAATAGTACTGGTAAAAAAGGGTATGTCTGTCATCTTTCAGGCGGAGTAGACAGTTTCGTAACAAATATGCTTATAAAAAAATCGGGGCTTGAACTAATTAGTTTATCTCTTCCGTTTGGAATTAAACCAGATATAGCTGATGTAGAACTTGCAAAACAGATAGTAAAACCAGATGTTTTTAGAACTTATGATGTTATGGGTCCTGTAATTGAATCTATTGAGCTTCTTCGTGATGTACCATCTTCTAAGGTAGATATTGGAAACACAAAATCTAGAATAAGAATGACGGTATTATATAGAGTAGCCGAGGTTTATGATGTATTAGTTGCTGGATATTCAAATGTGGCCGAACTTACATTAGGAATGGTTACTAAGTACGGTGATGATGCAGCGGATGTAAAACCACTTGCAGGAATAACAAAAGGTATAATTTACGAGATGGCAAAAATATTCAATGCACCTCAGACTATAATTGATAAAGTTTCTACCACTGGTATATGGGACAATGGAACAAACCAAGATGAAGTGACAGAATTAAATCATCAGGTTTGCATGTATTTAAGAGGAGAAGATGTAGCAGAGCAGTACGAAAATAAAATCGTAAAACTGTATACAGTTTCTAAGCATAAAAGACATTCGCCTGTATCGACTAAAGATTCTTGGTGGAAAGAATAATTTATTAAATAAAGAGATGCATCTAATAAGGTGCAACTCTCCTTTATTTTATCATTAAATATTCATTATATTGGCTAAAGTATTATAGAAAATATAATATTGTTAATATTTTAACACGTCATAGACTACGTGTGATATAATAAATATATAAATATATAAATATATAAATATATAAATAAGTTCAAGGAGGCTCGATATGGATAAAGTAAAACAACAAGAAATAGTGAAAGAATTTGGTATACCTACTCCTCTACAAGATGAGTCGGATAAAATGTTTGCACAAAGAATGATAGAAGAAATTTCTACTTTCTTAAAAGATTATGCTGAGCATGCTGGGAAAAAAGGCTATGTCTGTAATCTTACAGGTGGGATAGATAGTTTTGTTACAAGTATGCTAATTAAAAAATCTGGGCTTGAGTTAATTAATTTATCTCTTCCTTTTGGTATTAAACCAGATAGAGCTGATGTAGAACTTGCTATAAGAATTATAAAACCAGATGTATTTAGAACATATGATATAAAAGGACCTGTAAATGAATCACTTGAACTTCTTAATAGTTTACCTTCATCGAAAGTAGATATTGGAAATACAAAATCTAGAATAAGAATGACTGTAATATATAGAATAGCTGAAGTTTATGATGTTTTAGTTGCCGGTTACTCAAGTGTAACTAATTTAGTTTTAGGAATGGTTACTAAGTATGGTGATGATGCAGCAGATGTAAAACCACTTGCAGGAATAACAAAAAGCATAATTTATGAAATGGCAAAAATATTCAATGCACCTCAATCTATACTTGATAAAGTATCTACCATAGGTATGTGGGATAACAAGTCTAATTTAGATGAAGTTACACAAATACATCATCAGGTTTGTATGTATTTAAGAGGTGAAGATATCTCAGAAGAATATGAGAAACAAATTATTAAATTATATACAGTTTCAAAGCATAAAAGACATTCGGCAGTTTCACCAAAAGATACTTGGTGGATTAAATAAAATTATAAAGGGATAGATGTACCTAATGGTTAGGTGCATTTATCCCTTTTATAATTTATATTAACTTGTTGATATTTTAGATCCTTATTTTAACTTCAGAACAAACACATGAGGGGTAAGTCTACCACTTTCAATTTTTATTTCTTGAATTAATTCAAGTTTTTCATCATCTAGTAAAACTTCTCTAAATAGTTGTTTTTCTATAGTGTACACAAATGCCATTCCACCTGGTTTTATAAGGTTTGGAATTTTAGCTACAAATTCTTTATATAAGTCGGCATACTTATTATGTGTAGTTGACTTATTGTCAAAAGGCATGTTTGTTATAATTTCATCATATAGGTCATAAGGCCTAAATTCTAGAATATCGTCATCTATAAGTTCTATTTTAACATTAGCTAATTTAGAATTTATTGTTGAAGCTGTTATTGCTGTTCTAAATATATCTACGCCAGTTAAAGATTGAAAGTCTTCTAACTTAGCTCTTTCAATAAGCATTGTTGACGCTCCACAAAAAGGATCTAAGACATTAGCATTAGGTTCTAGCCATTTTTGTATGGACTTTATAACAATAGCAGCATTTACTGGATTTATAGATGTAGCTAAGTCATTTTTCCTGTATTCAAATCTATTGTCTTTATATGAGTATAATTTTACAAAAACATTGCAATAATTATTTTTTTCAACTATTCTTATTTCAACTTCATACGAAGAAGGGCTATTTTTTAAATGTCCACAAGAAAGCTCATCTAATTCTCGAGATAAGTTTTTTACAAAATCAGATCGCTCACGATTAGCGTCCATAGTTTTAAATTCAATTCTATAACTAAATGGAGAGTTTAAATCATTGTGATGACAACCATTTAAAAAATCTACTATATTAGCATCTATAATATGAGTAGCTATTGTTTTATAATCAAACTCTAAGTCAGAGCAATCAGCTAGTGGATACAAACATTCATAAAAGGTTCTACAAGTGTAAACCTTGTCCAAATCTTTCTCAAAGATAAGGATACCATCATCTATAAGTCTACCTTCAATTAAATTTTCGTTAAGCTCATTTAATGTAAGGTGATACTGATAATTCATAACTGTGAGTAGCATAGATACAGGATTTTCAAATCCTTTAAATTCATGATGTGGTATTGGGGCTAGTTTATCTATAGCTCTCGTAAGTGCAAGCTTTTCCTCATTAATATGTTTATTAGTTGTTACTAGTGAGTCATTGTCTTTAGAAGCTTTTTCATTTTTTAATACTTCGTCAAACATATTTTTTAATCTTTCTGCATCTTTTTCACTTCCACAGTTGCCTATTGCGAGTACATAGGAATATCGTACAAATAGTTTCTCTTCTGATTTATAAGCACTATATAATGCTTCTAAATATTGAGGGTCACCAAGTTCACCAATAACACCACATACATTTTTTCGAACCTTTGGATCAGAATGTGAAAGAAGAGCACTAAGTTTTTCTCTTGAATTACCTATAGTTCTTTTAAACATTCCCTTTGGTTTTTCCTTTTTTAGAATATCTCTCATAACAGAAAGTAATGTCCTAGGATCATCCTCAGTTATTATTTTTGCCCATAACATTGGAATTGCATTGTTATAATCTAGGGACAGTTTGTTTATTATGGCAGATCTCTGTTTATCATCTGAAGTTTTTAAGTTTTCTATTGAAGCTGCTATTTTATCATTTATCTCCATCATTCGTTTCACCTCTTATGTTTAAATTTATTAACTTTAATTATATCATACATCTATTTATCTAACAAAAAAGTGAGGCGATAACTTTCAATAAATAAACTTTACATTTCAGTTAATATAATGTACATTTAGAAAAGCATATTATGAGAATGGAGGATATTAAAATGAATGAGACTTTAAATAACATTAGGAATAGACGAAGTACAAGGGCATTTTTACCAGAGCAAGTTAATGGTGCAGATTTGAAAGCAATAATAGATGCAGGGTTATATGCACCAAGTGCTAATAATAGACAACCATGGCATTTTACTATAATACAAAGAAAAGATATTATAGATAGATTAAATGTAGCATTTAAAAAAATTGCAAAGAAAGCAGATAATGAATACATTAGAAGATTTTCAGATAATGAAAAGTTTCATGTGTTTTATAATGCACCAACAGTAGTATTAGTATCTGGTGACGTGAATAATGATAGTGCTTCAGTTGATTGCGCAATAGCTGTAGAAAACATGCTAATTGCTGCAGAATCATTAGAAATTGGTGGCTGCTGGGTTGGTCTTATCCACTATTTATTAAATAGTGAAGAAGGCAAAAAATTTGTTAAGGAACTTGAAATACCAGAAGGTTTTAAACAAATACATTCATTTTGTCTTGGGTATAAAAAAATTGATATAACTAATGCACCAGCAAGAAAAGAAAATAATGTTAACTATATAAAATAGTATTGTAAAATTCAGATACTCTTTAGAGGATGCAACAAAGTGTAACAGTATTTTATTCCTAAATGATATAATTTGTCATATATAAAACTAATAGATAATACTTTTCTATTAGTTTTATAAAATAAGTGTTTACAAATGAATAAAAATCATATATACTAAAGAAGTTGTTTAACATGCTTCATTAGCTCAGCTGGTTAGAGTACCTGACTCTTAATCAGGGTGTCCAGGGTTCGATTCCCTGATGGAGCACCAATATAAATACAGATATCTCAAGCGTTTGAGATATCTGTATTTTTTTTATAATATACTAACTTATTTTGTTATACATAAAAATAAGTTAATGGGTATGTTAAATTCTATCCATTCAATTAAATTAATTCGAAATAATTATAACACAAACTCTAATTAGGGAATATGCCCATGAAATCATCCACTTATTATTTGTTCTTTAACATGTTATACATACTTGTAATATTATCATTTAAAATTCTAACAGTGCCATTATCGGAAGATAACTTATCTTTTTCTTCTAAAGCGACTTTAGTAATGTCGCTAGTCATGTTTGGAATTTCATACATATTAGCCATTTCACTGTCTGAAACGCCACTATTTCCTTTATATTCATTAATTGAAATTTTTGTTTTTTTAACTTATTTTTATTCATTGGTATTCTCCTTTCAAATCTTAAATTACACACATAGTTTACCCATTTTGTTTTATTCTATTAAGTTTAAATTTAAAGATTATATATAAAATCATTCTTGTACAAATAGCCAGTATAAAGAATAAGAATCATCTTAAAAAAGCATCAAATATTTTTTCCCTAAACTAGATTTCTTGCAGTAAATTTAATCTGGATTAGGTAATATATTAATTAAAAACAACATATTAATTAGAAATAATAAAAAAAGAAATAGGCACACATTAAGAATACGTAGTATATGTAGCAGATATACAGGTTACAATAATCAAAGGAGATAACCGTAAGGCTGAAGTTAATGAGAATGAGGCTGAATTATATGATATGCAACATTACTTGCTAATTTGAGGCGAATGAGAGATATAAAATGATGTCAGTTAACATTCAAAGAGAAAAATAATACAGAACATTGATATAATATTTTATTAGGAGATGAGAAATTGAAAGCAAATGAATTTTTGAATTATAAAAATTGGATTGTGGTTGGCGATGTATTAAACCCTTTAAAATATGCTTATAAAATATTACAGTCTTTAAAAAGTGATGGATTTAATGTAGTGGGTGTAAATCCAAACTCTAATGATAGCGATGAAGGGGTTTACAGCAGTATAAGTGATATTCAATATAAGGCAGATATTTTAGATTTATGCATTAATCCATATAAGGGAATTAAAATTATTAAAGAAGCCCATGATTTAAAAATAGATAAAGTACTTATTCAACCAGGAGCTGAAAGCCAGGAAATACTAGAATTATGCAAAGCAAATGGAATAATTGCAATAGAAGGGTGTGCTTTAGTAGAATTGTCAAAAGTATAACAATTTACACTAAAACATCAAGATTACATGATCTTGATGTTTTTTTATATAGACTAATACTATCATATTGACATATAATATAACAAAATACAGTTTATAGAGGGGGAGAGATTATGATTCCGTACACAGCGTTAATTATAGCGGGGATAATTGTAGTTGTAATAATTTTATTTGTTTATGGTATAGGGTCCACAAGCATAGAAACTGATGAGGTAGGTATTGTTGAAAAATGGTGGAGTTCTGGTGGTTCAGTACCTGCTGATGGTCTTATAGCATTAAAAGGAGAAGCGGGTTATCAACCAGAAGTGCTAAGGGCTGGTGTTCATTTTAAAACGCCATTCAAATACAAAGTTAAGAAGGTAAGACTTGTAACTATACCACAAGGTCAAATAGCTTATGTATTTTCAAGGTCAGGGGAAAGTTTAGTTGATGGTCAGACTTTAGGCAAAGTCATACCGCAAAGTAAGTCATTTCAAGATGTAGTAGCGTTTTTAAATAATGGTGGGCAAAAGGGGCCACAAAGACAAATTCTTCGTGAGGGTACGTATGCATTTAACTTAGCACAATTTATTATAATTACAAAAGGTAGGGTACATTCAATATATACTTCAAAAGATGAAACAGCTCAAATAGAAACAATGAGAAGCGATTTAGCGAGAGACAATGGATTTAATCCTGTAATTATATCTAATTCAAGATCTTCTGAGCAATATGCTCAGCAAGATGATGCTGGTGAAATAGATGCTGTATATAAAAAAATTGGTAACAAGCCAGTTAGTCGTGATACTATCGGTATTGTAACTATTAATGAGGGTCCAACTCCTGATAATGGAGCAATTATAGCACCTATTGTTGGAGAAGGTATAAACAATGAGTTTTATCACAATAATTTCCAAGAACCTGAAAAGTTTTTAGCTGCAGATGGTAGAAAAGGTAAGCAAATGCAGGTTCTTACTGATGGAGTTTATTTCATTAATAGAATGTTTGCAAGTGTTGACATAGTACCTAAAAGTATAATAGATATTGGTTATGTTGGTGTTGTGGTAAGTTATTTTGGTGATAAAGGTGAAGATGTTTCAGGTACGGGTTACTCTCATGGAGAACTTGTAGAACAAGGTAAAAAGGGCATTTGGAGAGATTCTATGATGCCAGGGAAATATGCGTTTAATACTTATGCGGGTAAAGTTGTGCCAGTACCTACTACTAATGTAATACTTAAATGGATTAGTGGACAAACTGGTGTGCATAAGTTAGATGATAATTTAAAAGAAATTAGTCTAATAACTAAAGATGCTTTCGAGCCTAATTTACCATTAACAGTAGTATTTAATATTGATTATAGAAAAGCATCGTCAGTTATACAAAGATTTGGGGATATTAAAATGCTTATTGAGCAATCTCTTGATCCTATGGTAGCTGGGTATTTTAAAAATATAGGACAAACAAAAACTCTTATTGAATTAGTTCAAGATAGAAGTCAAATTCAACAACAGGCAGCAGATGAAATGACGGGTAAATTTAAATTATATGATTTAGAGCTTCAGGAAGTATTAATTGGAACACCAGCTGCTTCTGCTAGTGATACAAGAATTGAAAAAATTCTTGCACAACTAAGAGATAGGCAAGTAGCTATGGAAGAAATTAAGACAAATGAAGCTAAACAAAAATCTGCTGAAAAGCAAAGAGAATTAAATGAAGCAGAGGCAAAAGCAATGGCTCAGTCAGCTCTTACACAATCAAGTATTGATATTGAAGTGGCTGATAATAAAGGTAAATCTGAATTAAGGCTTGCAGAGCAACTAGCATTAAAAACGCAAAAACTTGCTGAAGCAGACAAGTACAAGAGAACTCAAGAAGCAGATGCTGAAAGATACACTAGGGAAGCACAGGCAGCAGCGCAGGCAAAGACTATTGAGCTAACAGCCAGTGCAAATGCAAAGCAAGTAGAACTACAAGCAAGTGCAGAGGCGTTTAGTCTTGAAACAGTCGGAAAGGCAAAAGCATTAAATATTAAGTCAGTTGCAGATGCTACAGCTGAGCAAGAAACAAAAGTAGGAATTGCAAAGGGAGCTGCAGCTAAGGCTTTAGTTGAGGCTTATGGTGGTCCCGATTTACAAGTTAAGCAAAGTGTTATGATAGCATTTGCAGAGGCACTAAAGATAAGTAAGTCTCCACTAGTACCACAAACAATAATAATGGGCGGAGCTGATGGAAAAACGCCTAACGCAATGGAAGGTATAATGAGTATGGTACTTGCAAATATGGCAAGCGAAAAAGGCACAGCATTATCAAAATCCATTGAGAATATAGATGTTAAAGAGGTAATAAAGCCACAAACTTAATAATTTAAAATGCATACAAAAAATCCAGTAGAATAAATTAAATATTCTACTGGATTTATATATATAATGATAACTTTAAAAAAAGTATTCTAACTGAAGGATAAGAATTTATTTACAATTATAGAATTTATTTAAATACAATTACCAGTATAAACTTATATAGTATAAAAAATGAAAATAATAATAAAAGTGGTTGTTGTAATATTGTGAAAATTATAATAAGATATAGATAAAATAATAAATTAACAATGTATTGAGGAGGAAGAATAATGAATACGCAAATTAATTATAGTGACTTAGATATTATACTTAAAAATCATGAGTTTAAATCTAGTAATATTATTGCAATACTACAAGATACGCAAGAAATATATAGATATTTACCTAAGGAGGTATTTGCATATTTTTCAGAAAAGCTTGAAATGAGTATGGCAAAGATATATGGTGTGGCAACTTTTTATGATAATTTTTCTTTAGAACCAAAAGGTGCATATGTTATAAAGATATGTGATGGTACGGCATGCCATGTAAGAAAGTCTATCCCTATTTTAAATAAAATGCGATCTGTTCTAGGACTTTCAAAAACAAAAATTACAACTGATGATTTGACGTTTACAGTGGAAACGGTTTCTTGCCTTGGAGCATGTGGACTTGCACCTGCTATAACCATTAATGATAAAGTATATGGTGCTATGACGGAAGATAAAGCAATGAAGCTTTTGTTGGCACTTAAGGAGGGAAAATAATATGCTTCTTAATAGAAATGATTTAATTGATATAAAAGATAAATATATGGTTAGTCTTAATAATCAAAAGAAAAAAATTCTTATATGTGCAGGCACTGGATGCATTGCAGGCGGATCTCTGGAAATTTATGATGAATTTGTAGCGTTAATGAAAGATAAGAATATAGATTGTGAGCTAGGTCTTCAAAAAGAACCACATGATGAATCAGTGGGAATTAAAAAAAGTGGATGTCATGGATTTTGCGAAATGGGCCCACTTGTAAGAATCGAGCCATGGGGATATTTATATATAAAAGTAAAAAAAGAGGATTGCAAGGAAATACTCGAAAAAACTATACTTAATAATGAGTGTGTTGAGAGGCTTGCATATACTAAAAACGGCAAAATATATAAAAAACAAGAGGAAATCCCTTTTTATAAAAGTCAAACTAGGCTTGCACTTGAACATTGTGGACACATTGATGCAACTTCTATAGAAGAATATTTTGCTATAGGAGGATATAGTGCACTTGAGAAAGCATTATTTGATATGGACGGTGAAAGCATTATTAAGGAAATAGAAGAGTCAAATTTAAGAGGACGTGGAGGCGGTGGATTTCCTACAGGTCGTAAATGGTCACAGGTAAAAAATCAGAAAATAGACACAAAATATATTGTATGCAATGGTGATGAAGGTGATCCTGGTGCGTTTATGGATAGAAGTGTAATGGAGGGTGATCCACATAAAGTGATCGAGGGAATGATAATTGCAGCTATTGCCTGTGGTTCAAACGAAGGATACATTTATGTGAGAGCCGAGTATCCTCTTGCTGTAAGTAGACTTAAAAATGCTATTAATCAAGCAAGAAGTTATGGTATTTTAGGGGAAAACATTCTTGGGACAAACTTTAATTTTAATATCAAAATAAACAGAGGGGCCGGTGCATTTGTTTGCGGTGAAGGAAGTGCACTTACTGCTTCTATTGAGGGAAAAAGAGGTATGCCAAGAGTAAAACCTCCAAGAACAGTAGAGCAGGGACTTTTTGCTAAACCAACAGTACTTAATAATGTAGAAACATTCGCTAATGTGCCTTTAATTATAACCCGCGGAGCAAAGTGGTATAAATCTATAGGACCTGAAAATAGTCCTGGTACAAAGGCTTTTGCTTTAACTGGAAATATAGAAAATACAGGACTTATTGAGGTACCAATGGGATCAACATTAAGAGAAATCATATTTGGTATTGGTGGAGGAATTAAAGGTGGCAAGAAATTTAAAGCTGTTCAGATAGGGGGTCCATCTGGAGGATGTCTTATAACGTCAGATCTTGATTTAAGACTAGATTTTGATTCACTTAAGAAAGTAGGCGCAATGATAGGTTCTGGTGGTCTTGTGGTTATGGACGAGAATACTTGCATGGTTGAGGTTGCAAAATTTTTCATGACATTCACTCAAAATGAATCCTGTGGTAAGTGCATCCCTTGTCGTGAGGGCACTAAACGAATGCTGGAAATATTAGAAGGAATTACGTCAGGTAATGGCAAACTATCAGATATTGATATGTTACTAGAACTTGCAGACACTATATCACAAACAGCTTTATGTGGTCTAGGCAAGACAGCTGCGTTACCAGTTGTTAGTACTATTAAAAATTTTCGTAGTGAATATGAAACTCATATAAATCAAAAAAAATGCCCGTCAAAAACTTGTGTTGGACTTAAAACTATATTTATTGATAAAGAGCTTTGCAGGGGATGCTCAAAGTGTTCAAGAATTTGTCCAGTTAATGCAATTTCTGGCAAGATTAAGTCGCCTTATACAATTGATAAAGAAAAGTGTATTAAATGTGGTGCCTGCATTGAGACGTGCACGTTTAAAGCTATAAAGGAGGATTAAGATTATGACTGGTCAATTTATGCTTATAGATGATATTCCTGTAGAGATAAATGGAGAAAAAAACATTCTTGAGTTAGTTAGAAAAGCTGGTATTGATTTGCCGACCTTATGTTATTATTCGGAGCTCTCAGTGTATGGTGCTTGCCGTATGTGCATGGTAGAAAATAAATGGGGAGGAATGGAAGCCGCATGCTCCACTCCACCGAAGGCCAATATGGAGATTTACACTAATACCCCAAAGCTTCGTAAATATAAAAAAATGATACTTGAGTTACTTTTAGCAGCACATTGCAGAGACTGTACTACATGTGAGAAAAGTGGGCAGTGCAAATTGCAAGATTTAGCTAAGCGTTTTGGAATAACAAAAGTCAGATTTAATAATACTTCTGTGAAGAGAAAAATAGACAATTCATCAGTATGCATAGTACGTGATAAAAGTAAGTGCATTTTATGTGGCGATTGTGTACGGATGTGTGAAGAAGTACAAAATGTTGGAGCTATAGATTTTGTTAATAGGGGTTCAAAAATGAGCGTAGGAACTGCTTTTGATATGCCACTTGCAGAAACAAATTGTGTCGGCTGTGGACAGTGCGCAGCAGTGTGTCCTACTGGTGCAATTGTTGTAAAAAATGATACCCAGAGGCTTTGGAAAGACATTAGTGATATTGAAACATTGGTTGTAGTTCAGATTGCCCCAGCAGTGCGTGTAGGAATTAACCAAGAGCTGGGACTAAAAAATGATGAAAATGTGATGGGTAAAATAGTAAGCGTTCTTAGAAGAATGGGCGTTGATGAAATTTTTGATACCTCAACTGGTGCTGATTTAACAGTACTTGAGGAGACTAAGGAATTCATCTCAAGAATAGAAAAAAATGAAAAATTACCATTATTCACATCATGTTGTCCTGCATGGGTATCATATGTTGAAAATAATTATCCGAGTTTAATTAAAAATGTGTCTACTTGCCGTTCACCTATGCAAATGTTCGCATCTGTGGTTAAAGAGCAGTATAAGGATTCTAATAAGAAAATCGTACATGTGGCAATAATGCCTTGCAGCGCAAAAAAGTTTGAAGCACAAAGAGATGAATTTAAAGAAAATGGGGTGAACAGTGTAGATTATGTAATAACTACTCAAGAACTCATAAAAATGATAAAAGAGTCAGGAATTATATTTTCAGAGGTATTGCCTGAAGCCGTTGATATGCCATTTGGTGTTAGTAGTGGAGCTGGCGTTATATTTGGTGTAACAGGTGGGGTTACTGAAGCTGTTATACGTCGTGTAATGGAGGATAAATCACCGTCAACATTACGTTCTCTCGCTTTTAATGGTGTGAGGGGTATGGAGGGAGTTAAAGAAACTAGTATTACAGTAAAGGGACGTTTAATAAAGGTAGCAGTGGTAAGCGGACTTAAAAATGCAGATAATCTTATAAAAGATATTCAAGCAGGTAGAGCCCAGTATGATTTCGTTGAAGTTATGGCATGCCCGGGCGGATGTATTGGTGGGGCAGGACAACCATTTGTAAAATCTGATGGGAAATTAAAACGTGGTGCTTTGTTATATGAAGCAGATAGGATGAGCATCATAAGACAATCGGAGGAAAATCCTCTAATGGAGACATTATATGAAGGTTTGTTAAAAGATAAAGTTCATGAATTATTACATGTAGGTTACAAAGAAAAATAATGTTTTGTGTTTTGAATTTAAATTATAATATTTTTTAATTTAAATAACAAGTCCATCAGAATAAATAATCTGGTGGACTTGTTTTAAAACTAGCTAAATATTTTTTCGTTTATAGCTAGGGATACATTTACCCTATAAAGTTTTGTATTGAGAGAAAAGCTTTAATATCTATTTTTTCATTAGAAGTAATTAAACTTTTAGCTTCTTTTTTTGACATTAGCATAACTTCAATATCTTCATCTGGCTCTAGGTATTCCCTTGATATTTCTCCATCGCATGTACAATAAACTAAAGCTGCAGACTCATCTGTCATACCTGTTGAAATGTATGTTTGAGATTTGGTTTTTGAAAAATCAATTTTGATTAAATTAAGTCCTGTTTCTTCTTTTAGTTCACGTCCTACAGTAGTTTCAAAATCTTCACCAGGGTCTACAAGCCCAGCAGGAATTTCATAAACATAATCATTTAGAGGAATTCTAAACTGTTTTATAATTACTAATTTATTCTCATGAATATGTGTAGCGATTATTATAACAGAATCGATATTGCCCTTCGTTCCGTTAAAATAAATATTTTTTAATGTGCATAAATCTTTTCTGGAAGCTATTGACCAATTTTTGGTATCACCATTTTTATTAATATATTCTGCATCATAAAGTTTTAAGTACTTTGTATCTGCAAGTGTTTTTATATTTTTAATACTCATGCCTATATCCTCCATTACATTTTTTATTATTATAAACTAAAATGTTTTAAAAAACTTTGACTTTCATACAATATGTATATATTAAATAATATCACTATCAAAGTATAAAAACAATTAAAGAAAATGATACATTTTTGTGTACAAAGATAATCATATATTAATCTCTAGTTGATATTTTAGAGATTTTATATTAAAAAAACAGTTTAAATATTTTATAGAAACATATGTAATAACAGTAAAAATATCTACAAGTTGGGTTTAAAAATCAATATGAAATAATATTAAAATTTGTTACAATGTTTTTAATACATATTATTTTGAAAGTGTAAACATAAGTTATAAAAGTACAGTTTGTGGAGGCGGGAAAGAATGTTTTATTTTGTAGAAGATATAGAGGAAAATGTTATGAATGTAAATTGTTTACACGAAGTTCCATTTTTAGAAGAGGCTATATACAATATGTCATTAGAGAAAATGACGAAAGAATATGAAAATATAAAAAAATGGTTCATGATTAATAAAATGGCTAACAATTTTCAGATTAAAGGTGTCGCTGGGAAAGAACTAGAATTTTTTATTATAGAAAATATTCCATATGACGAATTGGATTATACTCATGACGTTTTACATAATAGAATTAAACAAAAAATGGGCATACAATTTGATGAGTACGAATATAATTTAAAAATAAAATTAAGTAGGACATGCTCTAGAATATTATTTAATACCAAAATAAAATGTATATTAAAAGAATGGGCATAAATAAAAATTACTAAAATTTTTAATAATGCATTGTCTAAAAATAACTAGTTAATATACTAGATTATTTTTTATATTCTTAACAAAAAGGCTACTATTAGCTTTTCTGTTAAGAAAACTAATTATTATATTTTAAATTCATATATTCTACTATAAGTTTATCCAATTGACAACTTACATTTAATCTTTTTATATCGGTGTCAGGTTCATCTATTGCAATACACATTTCATTTAATATGTCTCTTAATGTATTAATGCAGATCTTTAGATTCTGTTCATATATAATATTAATTTTTCCTTCCTTCATAAATACACCTCAATTAATTCTAAAAATAGATGATTCTTAATTCAATTTATTTATTTAATAATTATACCTAAAAAAAGGGAATAAAAAAATATGCTAATAGCATATAAATATAGTTAGCATATTTTTTATGATTTTATGAACATAAGGTTTTAATATGTATTATCTTGAAAGGTGTGGTAGTAATAGCTTTATAAGTCCCTCAATAACTTTGACTTCTTTTTCAGAACATTTATTTATTAATGAATGCAAAACATCATTATTTGTATTAGCATTTATTTGTTCAAAGAACAAAGAGTCTATTGAAATATGTAAGCATTCAGAAATATTTATCAATGTATTGATGCTCATTTTTCTTTCTCCTCTTTCGATTTGTCCTAGAAAATAGGGAGAAAGGTTTAGGAGCTCCGAAAATTTTTCTCTTGTCATATCAAATTTTTCTCGTTCTATTCTTATTCTATTACCAATTTTTACATAATTAACTTCATTTTGCATTTATTTACCCTCTATAAGATAACATATTATTCATCAACTATAATATTACATGTTAAAGTGAAAATTATAAATAAGCTATATGCCAATAAATTATATTCTGAATTGGCTTATTATATTAATATATGTAAATCATTTTTTATTATTCACCACAATTTTGTCAATTGCGTTTATTTTAGTTATAAATTTATCATATAGGTCATGGTAAATGGTTTAACGAAATTTTTATAAATATATATTTAATATAATGATTAAGCCACAAAAAGCTATATTTTCTCCGGTAGGAGTTAAGCTATTTCAAATTTTAGGCTATGCCTCTTGAAAATATTGTAAATTAATATGAAAATTTCA